>JACQDG010000308.1 GCA_016201185.1 Acidobacteriota bacterium
GGAGCTCCACCTGCAGCCGTGGCTTCACCCACTGCCGGCGAAAGTAGTCGCGGCTCGGAAAGCTCGCCGTCTGGGCGGCCGCACCGGCGGCCAGGAGAATCACCGCCGAGACACAGAGAGCACAGAGTTTCGCCGAGAAGAGCAATTTCCGCTTGGCGTTTCCTCTGCGTGCTCTGCGTCTCTGCGGTGAGTTGCTGTTCATACCGGATGGCCTCGATCGGATCGAGCTTCGCCGCCTGCACTGCCGGGTAGATGCCGAACAACAGGCCGATGAAGACCGAAACGCCGAAGGCGACCAGGATGGACACCGCTGTCACCACCGTGGACCAGCCGGCGATCAGGGCAATGACGCGCGAGCCGCTGAAGCCGGCGGCGATGCCGATCAAGCCGCCTACGATGGAGATCAGGACCGCCTCGATCAGGAATTGCCGGATGATGTCTGCCTGCCGCCCACCAGCAGCGAGATCCCGGCGATGCAGATCATCACCACCTCGAAGATAAACTGCGTGCGGCGCCGTTCCTCGAGCAGGCCGGCCGGCACCACCACGGAGAAATCGCCGGCGTCCTTGTGCGTTGCGGTCAGGATGGTCCGCACCACCTCCGCCGTCTCGATGGAATTCACGGTGGGGGCCACGCGAATGTAGATGCCGTCGATCTCGTCCTTGAGAAAGCTGGTGTTGTCGTCGAACCGCCGCATGACGGTGTCGAGCGGCGCCACCAGCTGGTTGTTGCGGTCCCCCGCCTGCACCCCCTCGACGTCCGCATCGGCGGTGGCCAGCGGCGCCATCACCCCGATCACCTCGAGCCATACGTCGTTCACCTTGACGAAGCTGCCCACC
This sequence comes from Acidobacteriota bacterium, assembly GCA_016201185.1. GTDB lineage: Bacteria > Acidobacteriota > Terriglobia > Bryobacterales > JACQDG01 > JACQDG01. Next base: position 840 of record JACQDG010000308.1, read on the forward strand.
GCGTCGCCGTAACCGAGCAGGTCTACCTTGGCCTTCTCGCCCATCACGCACACCGGCGCCGCCGCGGCATTCTCCTCCGCCGTGAAGAAGCGGCCCGCCACCAGCTTCAGGCTCTGGATCTGCGGATAGCTGGGCTCCACGCCGATAAGCAGCGGCGCCTCCTGCGTGGTTTTGGGAAACACCTTGGTCGGCTTGAAGCGCTTGCGCGGCGTCATGGCCACGATGCCCGGCACATTTTCAGCAATGGCGCGAAAGTCGCGGAAGCTCAGCCCGGAGGATTTCTGGCGGACGGTCTGCAGCTCGGGCCAGTTCACCGCCTCCCGCGCTTCCACGATGATGTTGTTCACCCCCAGCAGATCGATGAAACTGATCATCTGCTCCTGCGCCCCGGCGGTGATGGAAAGCATCGCCACCACGGCGCCGACCCCAAAGATCATCCCCAGCATCGTGAGCAGGGAGCGCAGCTTGTGAACGAACAGGCTGCTCAGCCCCATCCACAACTCCGGCATGTATCTGGCCAGCAAGCTCTTCATGCAGTCTTTCCACTCGTTCTAAATGCTTCCGCCCTTGGCGCCGGCGGGAACCGACAGCTGCTTCGGCCTGGCCGTGGTTTTCTTGGAAGCCTGACCCGTCCCCGCCTCCGGGTCCGCCAGCGCGATCCACTCGCCTTCCCGCAGACCCTCGAGGATCGCCACCTGAGATTCGGTCCGTTTCCCCAATTTCACTGTCCGCGGCTCGAAGCGCTGGCCGTTGCGAACGTAGATGACTTTCTTGCGTTTGATCTTCTGGTCCGCGTCGGCCTTCTTGATCTTTTCCTCGGCCTGGGCCACTTCGAGCTGCGCGTCCTCGAGCATGGCCTTCAGCTCCGAATCGTCAAACTCCACGATCAGGCTCTTGGCCTCGACCAGGGCGCCGGTGGGGGCCAGCCGCGTGATCTGCGTGGTAGTCAGCGAAGGAAAGCTGGTCGAGTAAGCCGTCCGATGGCTCTTCGGCCCTTGGAACGGCACACATCGATGCTTTGCCGCGCGCCGCAATATTTTAGAGAAAGGAAACACCAAGCGCTAAGGCGTGACGCCAAGCTGTTCGAACAGGAACGCCTGCTCGTCGTTCGTTATGTCGAGCCAGTTGACCAGGGAACCTACACCCATGTGGCCAGCCTTGGTGTCGTGGCGGAGCAGAATGGGATTCTCGGACGCGTTGGCAGCCTGCATCCGCGCCGTCATCTTACGGGCGTGCAACGGGGCCACCCGCGTGTCCAAATCGCCGGTCAAGAACAGGACCGCCGGGTATTTCACGCCGTCCTTGACCCGGTGGTACGGCGAATAGCGGTACAGGTAGGCGAATTCCTCGGGGATATCCGGCGAGCCGTATTCCTTCACCCACGGTGCGGCCTTCAGGAATCTGTGGTACCGGATCATGTCCAGGTGCGGGTTGCCGCAGACCACTGCCCGGAACAGCTCCGGGCGCTGGGTCAACGCGGCGCCCACCAGCAGGCCGCCGTTCGAGCTGCCGGAAATGGCCAGCCGCTCGGGCCGCGTGTAGCGGTTCTCCATCAGCCATTCGGCGGCGGCGATAAAGTCGTCGAAGCTGTTCTGCTTCTTGGCGAGCATGCCGTCGAGGTGCCACGGCTCGCCGGATATCCCCGAGGAATTCGCCTACCTGTACCGCTATTCGCCGTACCACCGGGTCAAGGACGGCGTGAAATACCCGGCGGTCCTGTTCTCGCGTAGCGGTACGTCTCGCCGACCTGCGCGAAAGAGGTGAAGTGGTAGAAGATCTCGTCGCTCTCCCACCGCGCCCAGGCCGCCCAGGCCGTTCCGAGCGTCGGCAGCGCGATCTCGCTGAACAGCTTGCCGGTCGTATCGAAAACCTTGAGCCGGGTGCTGACGTTCTCCAGGAACGACGCCACCAGCTTTCCGCCCGCAGGCGCCGCGTCTTCGAGGACCGCCTTCGATTCCGGGATCACTTCGCGCCAGCGCTCGCGCCGCGGGTCCTTCAGGTCGATATCCAGGAGGCGGCCGTTCGGCGCGTTCCAGGTGGTCCGGACGAACAGGTGATCGCCGCCGAACGCGCCGGAAAAATTCGCCTCGATGTCCTCGACCAGCGGCTGGAACCGCTGCTGCCGCGCCCGGTCCAGCGTGTAGATGCGGGTACGGCTGCCGCTGCCCCCGCCGTCGTTCACAAAGGCCGCGATGTAGCGGCCGTCCTCGGAGAACCGGAACCAGATCAGCTTCTGGTCGTCGAACCCCTCGCCGAAGATCTCCCGGTCCGAGGCGATTTCCGTGCCCATCGCGTGGAAATAGAGGCGGGTCCCGGTCGATTGTCTCCGGCTGTAGTAAAACCCGGACTTGTCGGGAAGGATGGAAAGATTGTAGTAAGTCGCCCGCGGCAGGCGGTCGGCCAGGCGCTGGCCGGTGTCGACGTCCAGCAGCTCCACGACAATCTCGTCTTCGCCGCCCCGTTGCACGCCGTAGGCCAGCAGCTTCCCGTCCCGCGAGATGCTCATCAAGTGGACCGAGACCGATTGATCGGGGCTCATGTTGGCCGGATCCAGCAGCACCCGGTCCGCGCCATCCAGCCTCTCGCGCACGCAAATCGTGCGCAGATTCTGCTGGGCCGAGCGTTTGAAGAGGAAGTAACGGTTCCCGCGAAAGATCGGGGCGGACATCTCGTCGACGCGATACAGCCTTTCGAGTGCAGCGCGCAGGCGCTCGCGGCCAGGAACAGCGTCCAGAATCGACCGCGTGTGCTGGTTCTGTGCTTCGATCCAGGCGCGTGTTTCGGGGCTCTCCTGGTCCTCGAGCCACCGGTAGGGGTCCACGATCCGAACGCCGTGCAGCGTCTCAACAACGTTGTCGATGTGGGTCGGAGGCGGAGTTTTTGGGCTCGCGGCCAAGCCGCTGCCAAGCGCGACGACGATGCCCAGGATCAGGCAGACGTGCTTTTCACAGCAGGCAGACGTGCTTTTCACAGATGGTATTCATGCGTGACAAATTCAGGTCCTGCAGAGTCTCCAAGCTTAAACCCCCTCATGCTACCATGTAATACAGTTCTGCCAAGGTGAAATCTTAGCCTCGAGGTGGTGGCGGAATCTATTCTGTCTGGGCCACCGGGATAGGGGAGCGGATCAGCTCTTCGATCCTCTCGCGCAATTCCGCCAGCAAACGCTCGGCGTCCCTGCTGCCCATACCCGTTGTAGGAATCGGCTTGCCAATGCGCAGCTCGACCTTGCTGGGACGCACAATAATGGATCCCATCTTGTGAACCTGGCGCGTCCCCAGGATGCCCACGGGGACAATAGGGGCGCCCGCCTTGATGGCGATAAAGGCCGCCCCGGCCTTGAACTCTTCGAGCCCAGCTCCCCGTCCCCGCTCCCCTTCGGGAAAGATCAGGATGGAAACGCCCTCTGAGACCCGCCGGGCGGACGCGACGATGCTGCGGGCTGAAGAGCGCACGTCCTCCGGGGCCACCGGCAGATGCCCGGCGCGCCGTAGGTGCCACCCCAAGAACGGGGTTCCGAACAACTCCTTCTTAGCAAGGGTGCGGAATTCCCAAGGCAGATAGCCGAACATCAGTGGGGTGTCAATCAGGCTCAAGTGATTGGGGCAGAACACGTAGGCCACGCCGGGAGTCAGGTTCTCGATCCCCGTGACCTTCACCTTCGCCCCGGCGATGGCCAGAACTTGCCGTGCCCACCGCCGCGCGATGCGGTGCTGCCGCCGGCCCGTGCCGTCCACCAGCGAGGCCAGGAAGGAGATGCTGCCCATCACGGCTGTTGCCAACAGGATCAGCGGATCGATCCATAGCAGGGCGCGCGCTACGGTCCAGAGCATAAGCCCAACAAGGCTCTCGCCTCGCCGACGAGGAACAAGGAGCCAGTTACCAGAATGATATCTTCTTTTTTCGCTGATCCCCGTGCCGCAGCCAGCGCCTCCGCCAGGCTCTCCGAGACTTGCTGCTGCGGATGGTGATGGGCGACCAGAGAGACCAACGCCTGCGGATGGAGGGCGCGCGGCATGGCCACGCGCGTCAGAAATACGCGGTGGGCGGCTGGAAACAATATGCCGGCCACCTCGTCCACCGCTTTGTCGCGCATGGCAGCATAAATAAGCCAGATGCGCCGGCCCCGCTGGTGCTGCTCCAGGTATCGCGCCAGCGCCCGCGCTCCGGCCGGATTGTGCGCGCCGTCGAGCAAAATGTCCGGCGACTCGGCGGCCTTCTCCAGCCGCCCGGGCCAGCGGGCCTGCCGCAACCCCTGCTCGATGGCTTTCCCCGTGAGCCCCACCAGGTCCAGGACAGCTATGGCCACCAGGGCATTTGTCACCTGGTGCTCGCCCGCCAGGCTCAGCTCGACGCTCAGCTCCCGGCCTGTATAACTGAGGGCCTCAAAGCGATAGTAGCCGTCGTGGTGGCGTATGTTCTCGGCTCGCCAATCCACGCCGGCGCGAACCACCGGTATTCCCAGCTCGCGCGCTTGGGCTTCCAGCACCTCCCGCACCTCCGCGCTTTGCGGGGCGAACACCGCCGGCACGCCTTGCTTCAGGATCCCCGCCTTCTCTCCGGCGATCGTAGCAGCCGTCTTTCCCAGCCACGCCTCGTGATCCAGATCGACCGGGGTGATCGCGGCGACAACGGGCTGCACGACGTTGGTCGCGTCCAGCCTTCCCCCCAGCCCCACTTCCACGACGGCGTGCTCCACGCCAGCGCTTCGAAAATGGCTAAAGGCCAGGGCCGTGACGCACTCGAAGAAAGTTGGGTGCGCCTCGAGCGCTCCCTCGGCCAGCAACTGCTCGGTTGCCGCCCGCACCGGCTCAAAGGCGGCGGCAAAATCGGAATCGGGAATCTCCCGCCCGGCGACCTGAACTCGTTCGTTGATGCGCACCAGGTGGGGAGAAGTGTAGAGGCCGGTGCGGAAGCCGGCGGCGCGCAGCCCGGCTTCCACCATGGCCGCCGTGGAGCCTTTCCCGTTGGTGCCGGCGATGTGAACGCTGCGAAAGGCGCGCTCCGGCCGGCCCAGCCGTTCGAGCAGGGTCTCGATGCGGTCCAGGCCCAGCTTGGCCCCCTTCACCTCGCCGCCCAGCGCCAGCAGGTAACGAACCGTCTCTTGATAATCCATGCGGAACGGCTATGTCGGCGTGGACCGAGCATCGGCGGCTGGTTCGCCGCACAGGAAATCGAGGGCCCGCGTGATCCAGCTTCGCAGCTCTCCTCGCGGCACCACGGCGTCGAGCATGCCGTGCTCGAGCAGAAACTCGCTGCGCTGGAATCCCGGCGGCAGCTTCTGCCGGATGGTCTGCTCGATCACCCGGGGGCCGGCGAAGCCGATCAGAGCATTCGGCTCGGCGATATTGAAGTCCCCCAGCATGGCGTAGCTGGCCGTCACGCCTCCGGTAGTCGGGTCGGTGAGCATGCTGATGTAGGGCACGCGGGCCTCGTCGAGCCGCATCAGGGCGCAGGAGATTTTGCCCATCTGCATCAGGCTGACGGCGCCCTCCATCATCCGCGCGCCGCCGGAGGCCGAAACGATCAGCAGCGGCCGCCGGGTCTTGACGGCTCGCTCGATGGCCCGTGTTATCTTCTCGCCCACCACGCATCCCATGCTGCCGCCGATGAACCGGTATTCCATGGAGCCGACGATCACTGGCCGGCCGTTCAAGGTCCCTTCCGCCGTAATGAGCGCATCCGTGAGGCCGGTCGCTTCTCGCATCGCATCCAGCCGCTCCCGATACGGCTTCTGATCGACAAAAGAGAGGGGATCGCTGCTGGTCAGACCCGCATCAAGCTCCTTCCATTGGCCGCCGTCCAGCAGTTGACAGAGCCGCGTGCGGGCGTCCACCTTGAAATGGTAGCCGCACTTCGGGCAAACGAGCAGGTTGGCCTCCATGTCCCGCTTCCAGATGATCTGCCGGCAGCCGTCGCACTTGATCCACAGGCCCTCGGTGCGGACCTTCCTGGACTCCGACGCCTCGGGTGGCGTGGTGTCTTTCTTGAACCAGGGCATACTCAGTACTCAATACCCCGCTGGGCCAGGATCCCCTGCTCGTAGGGGTGCTTGACCTGCTTAATTTCGCTTACCAGGTCCGCGGCCTCCACCAGCTTAGGATGCGCGTTGCGGCCGGTGCAAATCACGTGCAGTGTCTCGGGCCGCGTCTTCAAGTCGGCCACCACGCGGTCGATCTCCAGCATGCCGTAATGGATGGCATAGTTGATTTCGTCGCAGATGATCATATCAAACCGTCCGCCGCGCATCTCATCCACCACCATGGCCCAGGCCTTCTGGGCCATCTCCACGTCGGCCGGATCGGGTTTTTCCGCGCCGATTTTGACGAAGCCGCGCCCCATCACCCGGATCTCGAACGACCCCTCCGGCAGCATCTTCGCCGCATCCAGCTCGCCGTAATGCCAGGAACCTTTGATGAACTGGACCATGAGCACCTTGAACCCCTGGCCGACGGCGCGGAAGGCAGTTCCCATGGCGGCCGAGGTCTTGCCCTTGCCATTGCCGGTGTAGACGATCAGGAGGCCTTTGTTTTCAGCCATGAAAAGGAAGCAGCCCTATCTCGGATACGGATGGTTGCGCAAGATCGTGAACGCCCGATAGATTTGCTCCGCCGCCGCCACCCGCGCCAACTCGTGCGACAACGTCAGGCGCGACAATGCCATCAACAGGTCCGCTTCCTGCCGGACCGGTTCGGAAAAGCCGTCCACCCCGCCCACCACGAACTGCAGCTCCTTTACCGCGCCGTTCTCCACCTTCTCGATCACAGCGGCCAGTTCGGTGGAGCTCAAATGCCGGCCGGCCGGATCCAAGAGCACTCGGAAAGACCGGGCTCCGGCCGGCAGGGCCTGCTCGCTGCGCACCGCTTGCAGGCGGAATTCACAGAAGCGCCCGATGCGCCGCGCGTACTCTTCGGCCCACTGCTGGGCAGGGCCTTGGCGCGGCCGGCCGACGTAAAACAAGGAAACCTTCAGAGTAGCCTCTCCACCACCACTACATTGGGGCCGGCGCCGTTCGGAGGTCCGTGGCGCAAGTGCACGCCCACCACCCGGAATCCCAGCTTCTCGACCAGCTTGCGGCTGCTGGTGTTGTGCTCGAGCAAGTAGCCGATCAGCTTGCTGAGTCCCAGGGCGCGGGCCTCGGCGATCAACGCCTCGCCGAGCAGTTGCCCTACGGCGTGCCTCCGCCAGGCGCGGTCGATGTAGACCGACATTTCGGCCATGGCGGAAAATGCCGGCCCTTCCCGGTAGGGCCGGAGCGACGCCCACCCCACCGGCTGGCGGTAGTTTTCCGCGAGCAGCACTCGATGGCGCGAATCGGCCAGCCAACCTTCCACTTCAGACAGCGGGGACATTCCGGTGGCAAAAGTGGCCAGCCGGTCTTCAATGCCCTGGTTGTAGATCCGCCAAATGGCCGTGGCGTCCGCCGGACCGGCCAGCCGAATCTCAAATCCCATTCCCGCCGGGGGCTCCGAGGCCAAGGTCAGTTCTCCTTGGGGACGGACAGGCGGCGGGCGGCTTTCCACAGCCGCCCCAGCTCGTAGTAGTTGCGCGCGCGGACTGAGAAAATGTGGACGATCAGATCGCCGTAGTCCATCAAGATCCATTCGGCCTGCTGGTAGCCTTCGATGCTCGCCGGCCGTTTCCCCTCCACTTTCATCTGCTGTTCCACTTCGTCGCTGATGGCCTGATTCTGGCGCGAATTGAGGCCGCTGCAAATCACGAATGTGTCGGTGAAGCTGGCCACGTCCCGCAGGTCCAGGACCGCGATGTCCTCCGCCTTCTTTGCCAGCGCCGCTTCTACAGCGACCTGCCAAGCTTCCATCCAGCTCTCCCCAAGCACCATTGTAGACAGAAAACCGCAGGGGCAGAACCGGCTTGCCGCAAAATGGGCCAGGCAGGCTAAAATAGAAAATCCATGCGTCGATTGGCTCTGTGTTTGCTTTTCCTGGCCCAGGCCGCAGGCGTGCGCGCCGCTGACGTCACCTCTGCGGAAGCCAACCTGCGGCGGGTCGAGGCGCTGGTCCAGGCCGGCGCCGCCTCGCGCTCGACCCTTGAGGAAGCGCGTCGGCAGCTTCAGGATGCCCGGAACGAGCAACTCCTCCGCCGGACCCTGTATTCCGGCAACGTAACACCCCAGGACGTGCCGGAGATGCTCCGCGCCGCCAGCGAGCTGAAAGATCGTGCGGCCGAGGCGCTCACTGCCCGGCAGAAAATGGCCGCTGAGGGCGTCCTGCCTGCCAAAGAGCTGGAGCGATGGCAGCAGGAGGCGGGTTACGCGGAGCGGCAGTGGGAAATGGCCCAGACCCGGGCCAACCTGGTCGAAGAGCTCGCCGAAATGGCCCGTCGCGAGGCGGAGCTGGCAGAAGAGGAAAAGCGGCAACTGGCCCTCCGCTCCACGGGCAGTGGGACCCTCACCGAGCAGGATTTCCAGAAAGTGGAATCGGCTTTCTATTACCAGTATGCCCACACTCTCCCCGTCAGCGCCCGGGGCTCGACCCCGGTGCATCGCAGCCTGGGCTTCGACCACCGCGACCGCTTCGACGTGTCGCTCAATCCCGACCAGGAAGAGGGCCGCTGGCTGATAAACCTGCTCGACCGCCTCCGCGTTCCCTACATCGCCTTTCGGCGCGCCGTCGCCGGCCGCGCCACCGGCGCCCACATCCACATCGGCCTGCCCAGCCCGCGGGAGTGAGCATTCAGTCTGCCGATGCACGCCGATAATGGGGCGTCACTTCAAAGGGTCCGATCTGTCTGCTGCCTGCTGCTTCTGGCGGCGCTCCCCATCCGCGCCGCGGTTCCAACCCCCGAATCCCACTTCGGTCACGAGATCGGCGCTGACCGCACAGTGCTCGATTGGGACAAGGTCGTCGCTTACTTCCGGCTGCTCGAGAAATCGAGCGACCGGATCCGCGTGGAGGAGCTGGGTAAGACCACGGAGGGCCGCCCCTTCATCCTGACCACCATCTCGACCCCGGAAAATCTCCGCAACCTCGACCGCTACCGCCAGATCCAGGCCCGGCTGGCCGACCCGCGCCTGACCACGACGGCCGAGGCCGAATCCCTGATCGCCGCCGGGAAGAGCATCGTGCTGATCACTTGCTCCATCCACTCGACGGAAATCGCCTCCACTCACACGGCCATCGAGTTCATCTACAAGCTGCTCACTGAGGACACCCCGCGCCGCCGCGCCATTCTGGAAAACACCATCTTTCTGCTCGTCCCTTCCTTGAACCCGGATGGGCTGGACCTGGTCACCCGCTGGTACCGGAAGCAGCTCGGCACACCATTTGAAGGCACGTCGCCGCCCGAGCTGTATCACAAGTACGTGGGGCACGACAACAACCGCGACTGGTACATGTTTACCCAGGCGGAAACGCGGCTGGCAGTGGGCAAGATCCACAACGTCTGGCGCCCCCAGATCGTCTACGACGTGCACCAGATGGGCCCTTATGCGGCGCGCATCTTCGTCCCGCCGTGGATCGACCCTATCGAGCCTAATATTGACCCTATCATCGTCCAGGAGACCAACATGATCGGCGCTGGCATGGCGGCCGATTTAACCGCGGCCGGCAAGAAAGGCGTAGTGCTTAACGCCCTTTACGACTACTGGACCCCGGCTCGGAACTACCAGGGCTACCACGGCGGCATGCGCATCCTGACCGAATCGGCGAGCGCGCGCCTGGCCACGCCGAT
>JACQDG010000309.1 GCA_016201185.1 Acidobacteriota bacterium
CGTCCAGGGCCGCGCCGTGCTGACCGTTCCGGTGACGCATCCGGCGGCCACGGTGTGGATCACCCGCATTCGCCCCGCCGGCGGCCACTGGCTTCCTGCCCGCGGCTCGATCACAGTGGTACGTTAATCAGAAAAAGAGGTTCTAGTAACAGCGACATTCACCATTACTGGAGGAATGTCCGAGTCCGGCCCAGCGGATCATATACATCTCTAAGCTGGACGCCTTGAGGCACAGCACTGCGACTCACCTACAGAGTTTTTCTGAGTTTGCCGATAGCAACAGCAGCAAACGCCGATGCTGTGGAAAATTGCGAAACATGTGTGTGCCGGCCTGACGTTCGCGATTGCTCTGCTGACGCCGACCGCCCGGCCGCAGGCGCCAGCCACAGTTCCATCTGACGGCACATCGCCGGAGGCGGTGCTGTTCAACAGCTTTCCCGTGGTCGAGGCGGCCACCCTGCACGCGCAGGCACTCGAGGAGGCGCCGGCTAGCGTTACCGTGATCTCCGCCGAAGAGATTCGCCGGTACGGATTCCGCACGCTGGGCGAGGTCCTGGCGGCGGTGCGCGGGTTCTACATTACTTACGATCGCACTTATCACTACGCCGGCGTGCGCGGCTTCTCGCTTCCCGGCGATTACAACACCCGCTTTCTGGTTATGCTCAACAGCCACTACCTCACGGACAACGTCTACAGCTCCAATGGCTTTTTTGGGCAGGACTTCGGGCTGGACATGGACCTTGTCAAGCGCATCGAGGTTGTGCGTGGTCCGTCCTCATCGCTGTACGGCAGTAACGGCATCTTCGCCCCCATCAACATCGTGACCCAGTCGCCGGTCGAGGCCAAGCGCCTGGCCACCAGCACGGAAACAGGCAGCTTCGGCGAAAAGAAGATCCTGCTCTCCTCGGCGATGAATCTGGGCCACGGCGCCAACCTGCTGGTTTCCGCCTCGGTGTTCCACAACGGCGGCCAGTCGCTTTATTTCCCGGAGTTTGACCGGCCCGAAACCAACTTCGGCCGCGCGCCCGACGCCGATGGCGAGCGGGGTTACCACACGTTCGCCAACCTGGTCTGGCGCAACTGGAGCTTCACCGGCTATTTTGGCTCGCGGGAGAAGCAGATTCCCACCGGCTGGTTCAGCACGATCTTCGGCGACCCGGCAAACAAAACTCTCGACCAGCGCGGGTTTTTCGAAGCGGCCTACTCGCGCGACCTCTCCGCGAAATCGCAAGGTGAGGTGGCGTGTTTACTATGATCAGTACCGTTATCGAGCGCGTTATGACTATGCGCTCGCGGGCGGAATCCAGGATGCCCGCGATCTTACCGCCGGCGACTGGGTGGGGTCGCGGCTGTCCTACGATTTTACCGTGCCGCGTGTCGGCACTTTGACCGTGGGCTCCGAACTGAACGTCGATCTCCGCACGCTGCAACGGTACTACGCGGTTTCTCCCCAGCCCGTCGAATATCTGCATGTGAACAACCCGGATATTTTGTACGGCCTGTTCGCGCAGCAGCAGTGGCAGCTTTCGCCGGCCTGGAACGCGTACTTCGGCGTGCGTTTCGACGACTCGAAGAGCAACGCCCGCTTCATTTCTCCTCGTCTCGCATTGATTTACCAGCCCACCGACCGATCTACGTATAAATTCCTGTACGGGCGCGCGTTCCGCGAACCGAATGCCTACGAGATGTTCTACGAAGACGGCGTGTCGCTGGTAGGCAATGCCGGGCTGCGCCCGGAACACGCTCAAACGCTCGAGGTCGCAGCCGAGCGGAAGCTCACGAAGGATCTGAGCGGATTGCTCACCGTGTACCACTACTGGCTGGGCGGATTGATTCAAGCGGTTACGCTGGACGGCGGATTGTTGCAATACCAGAATGTGGCCAGGAACGGCGCCACCGGTGTGGAAGTGGAACTCAGCGGCCGTCCGGCTGCATGGATCGAGACGACGGCCAGCCTGGCACTACAGCGCGCGACGAACACCGAAAGCAACACTCCGATGACGAATTCGCCGGCGCGCGTCGCTAAGCTGCGGGCTGCCGTTCCCTTTCTGAAGAGCCGGCTGGAGACGGCGGCTGCGGTTCAATACCTCAGCTCCCGAACAACGGTGTCCGGCAGCGCCGTTCCGCCCGTGTGGCTCGCCGACCTGACCTTCACCACTAACCGGATCAATGCCTATTTCGACCTGCAGTTCGGCATTCGCAGCCTGCTGGATCGCGCCTACTACGATCCGGCGGGTGTCGGCCTCATCCAGGACCGGATTCGTCAAGACGGACGCGCAGTGTTTCTGAAGCTGATATGGCGCACCAGGGAATAACAGGTGCGATATGGCCCATCGCATTGGGATTGGCATTGCTCCTGCCGTGGCAATGGAGGGCGCGGGGGAACGACCGCGAGCCCCGGGCCGGGATCGCCCCGGTCACCGTAGTTGCCAATACAAGCATCGAGGCCCACCGGGAGGCAATCGCGGGGATCCAGGCGGCGCTGGCGAAATCCTCAACCGAGGTTCGCGTTGTGGATCTCAGCCAGCGCACAAGCGAACAAACCGGTTCGAACCGGCTTGCCGCGCCGGGAACACGCGTCATTATCGCCATGGGGTCGGACGCGCTGGCGCTGGTGGCCGCCGAGCGGGTGGCGATCCCGGTGATCTGCACGATGATCTTGCGTAGCAACCGGGCCGCAGATGTGCCCGCCCTGAACCCAGCAGCGACCATTTCGCTCGACGTGCCGATCGCGGCCCTGCTGTCCCGCTTGAAACAGGTCTTTCCTGGGAAGACGCGCCTGGGAATCATCCGCAATCCTGCGGCGGGAGGTCTTACCGCCGCCGCGCTGCAGGGTCGCGCGCAGCAGGAAGGCTTTTCGGCGCTGATAGCAGAGGCCGGCGGGGCCGAGCAACTTCTGCCTGTATTCCAGGGGTTCAAAGGCCGTGTCGATTTTGTGTGGTGCCTGCCGGATGGTGTCCTCTATAACAGCGCCACCATCAAGCCGCTGATCCTGGCCTCGATCAAGAACCAATTGCCGCTCATCGGATTCTCGGAAAACTTCGCGAGGGCCGGAGCGGCCATCGGCATATATCCGGATTTCCGCGATGTGGGCCTGCAGACGGGCGAAGCGGCTCAACAGATCCTCAGCGGGGGCGCCGTGCCTGTGGTCGAAGGCCCGCGGAAGCTCAAGATGGCGGTAAACCAGAGCGTTCTGCGACTCATTGGGCTGCGCTACTCACAGCCGGCGTCCGGCGCAGAAGATTTTGCGGTGCTCCCGTGAACACCCTAATTCCAGCCCCCATACGCCGCACCAGCCTCTTCGGCCGGGTGCTGCTCTCTAACGTTGTGCTGGTGGGGACCGCCGTCGCATGCCTGGCGGGCCTTTTCCTGGTTACGCAACGCTCTGCGTTACAGCGCCAGTTGGAAGCGCGCGCTGACCTGTTGGCGGAGTTTCTGGCCAGCGAGAGCGAACTGTCGATGCTGGTGCGAAACCGGCCGGACCTGGAACGCACGGCGGCAACGGCACTCGCCAATGAGGACGTTCTGTACGTTATCATGGCCGACGCGAGCGGCCAGGTGATGGCGCGCGTCGCCAGGCAGGGGTTTCCCATATCGGCCATTCCGGCGAGGCCTCAGTCGCCCGGCTCCGTGGTTCCCGCGATCATCTTCGACGGGCCGGCCTCGCAGCGCCAATTTATTGATGTCGGAAGGGCCATTTCCGCAAGCTCCGGCCCTGAGTTACTATCCTGGGAGTCCCCCAAGCCAGCAGCTTCCCATCTCGGCGTGGTGCGTGTCGGTTTCTCCATGGCCAACCAACGACACCTGTTTGTTCTCACCGTCGTCAATGGTCTGACCGTGGCCTTCGTAGCGTTGGCGCTGATTATGGCGATCCACTATTTCCAGCTTCGCAGCCTTCTGAGACCTCTCAACGACCTGGTTACCTTCACCCGCAAGGTGGCGCAAGGCGATCTCAAGCAGCGAGCGCCCGCTGTGAAGATCGACGAAATATCGGATCTGTCCGTGGCCTTCAACGACATGGTGGGGGAGCTCGAGGTCTCCCGTCAGGAGCTGATGCATTTGGTCCAGGAGGCCCAGGAAGCCAACCGCCTGAAAAGCGAGTTCCTGGCTAACATGAGCCATGAGATCCGCACGCCGATGAACGGCATTCTGGGCATGACCGAACTAGTCCTGCAGACGAATCTCACACCCGAGCAACGCGATTATTCGGCGACCGTGAAGAATTCGGCGCTTGCGCTTCTGACAATCATCAACGATGTTCTGGATTTCTCGCGTATGGAGGCGGGGAAAATGGTTCTTGATCCCGTCCCGTTCGTATTGCAGGAAATGCTCGACCAAACGCTCAAGGCACTCGCGTTGCGCGCGCATCAGAAGGGGCTTGAACTGCTGTGCCGCGTCGCTCCTGACTTACCGGAGGTGCTGCTGGGGGATCCCATCCGCTTGCGCCAGATCTTGCTCAATCTTGTGGGCAACGCCATCAAGTTCACGGACCAGGGCGAAGTGCTGGTCTCGGCCGAGGTAGATAGCGAGAGCGACAGCAGGCTAATGTTGCACTTCGTGGTCAGCGATACAGGCATTGGCATCGCCGCTGAGCACCAAAAAGCTATCTTCGACGCCTTCACCCAGGCGGATGGCTCGACCACGCGCAAATACGGGGGCACCGGTCTCGGCCTGGGAATCAGCTCGCGGCTAGTCGACTTAATGGGTGGCCGCATCTGGGTGGAAAGCCGGCACGGCGAGGGAAGTCACTTTCACTTCACGGGGAGGGTCGGACGCACCGCCAAAAGCGCGCACGCGCCGCCGCTGAGCCGTGAGCAACTGGTCGGGATGCGCGTGCTGATCGTGGATGATAACGCAATCAATCGACGCATTCTGAACGAGATCTGCACTGGCTGGGGCATGCGGCCCGATCCGGCAGGCTCGGGGTTGGTGGGGCTCACGTTGATGCACAAGGCGCAGACTGCGGGGAACCCCTACTGCCTGGTGCTGCTTGACGCTCAGATGCCAGAGATGGATGGTTTCGACGTCGCGTGGCGTATTCGGCAGGATGTGGATTTGAGCAAGGCGGTGATCATGATGCTCAGCTCGTGCGATCTGCCCGATGAGGCGGCCCGGTGCCGCGAGTTGGGTATCGCCCGCTACCTGGTTAAGCCCGTCATGCAAGCGGAGTTGCTGAACGCGATTCTGGTGACTCTCGGGCTGGCAACACAGCCGCCCCAGATCGACCGTGCCGCCGAGGGCCCGCCGGCCAATACCGACAAGCTCGCCGGCCTTCGCGTTTTAATCGCCGAAGATAATCCCGTCAATCGCAAGCTGGTGACCAGGCTGCTCGAGAAAAGATCGGTTGTGCCCGTAACCGCGACCAACGGCCATGAAGTACTGCGCGCGCTCGATGGAGGTTCGTTCGACCTGATTCTCATGGACATACAGATGCCTGGCATGGACGGCTTAGAGGCTACTGTGGCGATTCGGCGACGGGAGAAGGCGGCTGGCGGACACATGCCGATACTTGCGATGACGGCGCATGCCATGGCCGGCGACCGCGAAAAGTGCCTCGAGGCAGGGATGGATGGATACATCACCAAGCCGATGAACCCTGCGGAGCTGTACGGAGCTATTGCGGAAGTCCTCGCAACCACGGCGGCTCCGCGTAAGCTAGCGTAAGGCTTGGGAAGTCGGGTTGACTGGTAATTCACGCCCCGTTTGAGACCGGCTCATGCTCGGCATCAGCGGCCCGCCGTTACAACCTCACCATCTCGACCATTCGCAATTTGCTGAACCACACTAACCTGGAGCGATCGTCGGCAACACCACCTGGCCGCTGTTCGGACAGGCCAACCAAGCCGGCGAGCGCTACTACCCTTGGCGGCACCGGTTTCTCCGAGGCCGCGAACAACCGGCGGCGGGAGCTGCACCCAAACCGCCCGGTTCCCACAGCGAGCGCAATTATGTTACAGCAATGTTACAACCCGGTGAAATCTCGATTACTCGGCTTTTGGATAGCCCAGCAGTGCAGGCCAATGCTCTAAGATATTGTAGTTATGCTCCGTACCATCTACCTCGTGGAAGACGATCTAGATATTGCTTCGCTCGTCCAATTCAATTTAGAGAAAAACGGCTTCGAGGTTCGTGTGTTCTCAGGGGTGGCTGGGGTGCTACCGGCCGCGGAGAAATCCCAGCCGGACCTCTTCATTCTCGACATCATGTTACCCGATGGGGACGGGCTAGACCTCAGCCGGGACATTCGCGGTTCGCCCGGATTAGTGGCTATCCCCATCATCTTTTTGACGGCGAAAGCCGAAGAGATGGACCGCGTGCTGGGGCTGGAACTAGGGGCGGACGATTACGTCACCAAGCCTTTCAGTCCTCGAGAGCTCGTGGCCCGGGTGAAAGCCGTCTTGCGGCGGCTGGACCAGCCAGCGCTGGAGGCCTTGGTTTCGGCCGGAGATCTCACCATTGACCCGGGAGCGGTAAAGGTGATGCTTCGGGGCCAGGAGATTGACTTGAGCGCGACCGAGTACCGCTTGCTGGAGTACCTGGCTCGCCGTCCTGGCCGCGCTTTTTCGCGCGACCAACTGCTCCAAGCCGTGTGGCAGGAAACGCGCTTTGTCACGCCACGGTCGGTGGACGTCTATGTTCGGCGTATCCGAGAGAAAATCGAAGCCGACCCGGAGAATCCTTGTTACATCGTGACTGTCCGGGGCGCCGGCTACCGTTTTGAGGCGCCGCAGTGAAGGCACGCATCTTTTTCAAGTTTGTTCTCTCGTTTTTTGCCGTCATCCTGGTGGCTACCATCCTGCTGGATTTCCTGATCGGCGGTCAACTGGAGCGAACCTACACAGACACGCTGAGACAGGGGCTGGTGGAGAAAGCTTATCTGCTGACCGACCGACTGGGAGGAGCCCGCGATGCAGAGGCGCAGGAGTTTGCAGACCGCGCGGCCCAGCAGGTGAACGCCAGGGTAACTCTTATCGGGCGAGACGGAGCGGTGCTGGCGGATTCTCAGGCCAAAGCCTCCGCAATGGAGAACCACGCCAAGCGTCCGGAATTTGCGGTTGCTTTGCAA
>JACQDG010000310.1 GCA_016201185.1 Acidobacteriota bacterium
ACCTCGTACTCGATGCCGATGCGGCGGCCGGCCTCGATGGCCTCGGCGCGGCGGCGCTTGGCGAGCGCTCCGCCGCCGGTCGTCTGGTGGCCGGCATCACCGTTGGTCACCGCGACGAACTTCACGAGGTGCCCGGCGGCCGCGTATTTGGCGGCGATGCCTCCGGCCTTGCTGTCGCAATCATCCGGGTGGGCGCCGAAGGCGATCACGCGCAGGCGGGAATAATCCTGGGCTGCGGCTATAGCCGCCGATACGACCAAGATCAGGGTAAGCGGGAAGGTGCGCATAGGGGAATTATAGGCTGAAAAAATGCGCGCTCACGCGATGGCCTGTAGCTCAGTGGCCGCCGGGCGTCGAGCGAAACCATTTCACCACGCCCAAAAGGCCGTACAGCGCCAGGCAGAACCAGAAATCGACCGCCAGACCCCAATCGAGCTCATAAGGTTTGTGCCGCGCGCCGGCGGGCAGATAAGGGAGGCTGACAAAGTAGCCGAGGTTGCCGAACAAGACAGCAATCAGACTGCGCCAGAAGCGGCGTTTCATCGAGGAGCGGGTTCCTTTCGAGCGCTCGGGGCTCCCATACATGATAGAATGCCGGGCCAGTGACGCGACGAAAGTTTACCCGGATAGCGGCCGTTGCACCGATGGCTGTCCAAGCCCGGCCTCCCGCCCCTTCAGCCGCGCGCATCATCGACCCGCATGTGCACATATGGAAGCGCGACCTGCGCTATCCCTGGGCGCCGGAGACCACCAACCCGCCGACCCAGGACGCCTTGCCCGAAACGCTCCTCCGGCTGATGCACGCCAACGGCGTCTCCCACACGGTGATCATCCAGGTCATTTACTATCGCTGGGATAATACCTATGCCCGGGACGTGATCCGGCAGCACCAGGGCAAGTTCCTGGGAGTCTGCCGGGTGAACCCGCAAAGCCCCGGCGCCCGGGCTGATCTTTCGCGCCTGGTGAAAGAGGACGGCTTTCGTGGCGTGCGGATCAGCCCGGCCGCCGACGCCGCGGGCGACTGGATCAGCGGGCCGCTGATGCCTCCCCTGTGGCGGCGGGCCCAGGAGCTCGAAGTTCCCATGACAGTCCTCACCTCGACCACGCGGCTGCCGGAAGCGGGACGTCTCATCGAGCGCCACCCCGCGCTGGATGTCGTCATCGACCACATGGCCGACTGCCCGCCCGGCCGGCCCGCGGAACTCGAGAAGCTGTTAGCCCTGGAGCGCTTCCCCCGCGTCTACGTTAAGATTTCCCACACCTGGTCGCTTTCCAGGCAGCCCTACCCATACCGCGACACCCACGATCAGGTGCACAAACTATACGACGCTTTCGGCCCACAGCGCCTGATGTGGGGGACTGACTGGCCGCTCGTGGAGGGCTATTGCGGCTATGCCCGCGCCTTGGCCCTGGTCCGGGACGAGCTGAAATTCCTCAACGAAGAGGACAAGCGGTGGATCCTCGGCCAGACCGTCGAACGCCTTTGGCCGTTCGGAGCCGGCGGCTAGCGGGCCTGGTGACGCTATGGCAGAATAAAGGTGAAGTTCTACCATGGCGCTCAACATCAAGAACCCGGAAGTGGAAAAGCTGGCGACCGAGGTTGCTCACTTGGCCCGGGAAACCAAGACCGAGGCGATTCGCAAGGCGCTCTTCGAGAGGAGATCCCGTTTGCAGGTGGCCGCAGGGCGACCCGGGAGAAAGGCGCAGCTTTTGGCATTCCTGGAGCGCAGCGTGTGGCCGAAGATTCCGCCCGACGTGCTAGGTCACCGGCTCAGCAGGAAAGAAGAAGACGCGATTCTCGGCTACGGCCCGGAAGGCTACTGACGATGGTGCTGGACACCTCGGCGATTGTCGCCATACATGTGAAGAAGGCCGTATTCGGGCGATTGATCGAGAAGATCGGTCAGGCCGGCGTGGTCGCTGTTGGTGTGCCCACGTTGCTCGAGAGCGCGATGGTGCTGACGTCGCGATTGTCGCAGGACGCACGGGTGCTGCTGCTCGGCTCCCTCAAGAGGATGAACGCCGAAATTGTTCCGTTCACCGAGGCCCACTTCAACGTGGCCGTGGAAGCGTTTCTGCGCTTCGGGCGCGGCCGGCACCCGGCAGGGCTGAACTTCGGGGATTGCATGGCTTACGCCGTGGCGGCGGTGGCCGGCCTTCCTCTGCTGTATACGGGAAAGGATTTTGCGCGGACCGACATCTCTTCCGCCTGAGGAGGGAGCGCCACAGGCCGGCGTCCGGATGCCGGCGCGCGAACCGGGCGGAAGGGTTACCATCCCGCAGACGAATCGTCTTTCCTCGATACCTGGTCCTATAGGATCTTCAGGCTTGCGACCTTAATGGAATCGCCGCTCACGTCCCCGGTTACCGTCACCCGGAGGTCGTTTTCTTTCTTGCTAACTTTCAATGCGGCGATCGCCCGCTTGTTGCCGGCCTGATCGAAGGTGATGAACTTGCCCTCGGCGGTGATCACGCCGTAGCCGGTCTTGACGCAATCCTCCATCAGGGCGCAGTCGCGGCCGTGTTTTTTAGCGACCTCCTCGCCCTTCTTCAGCGCGTCGGCCGAGCAGGCCTTGTCCATCAGGTAACCGGTGAGGGTTTGCTGTTCAGCGGCGCAAAGCCCCGCCGCCAGCACGACCAAAATCCCCAGTAGCCACAGTCTTCTGAGCATAGTTGTGTCCTTTTCACTTTTCCAATAAGAAGTTGCCTACAAACATGGCGTCGATGCCCGAGGAATAAAAGCTGCGCACGGCGTCACGCGGATCGCACACCAACGGCTCCCCGAACAGGTTGAAGGAGGTGTTGTAGAGCACGGGCAGGCCGCTAGCCCGCCCGGCGGCGTGCAGCAGTTCCCAGTAGAGCGGGTTGTCCTCCCGGGCGACCGTGTGCACGCGGATCAGGTCGCCGCCCAGGATGGCCGCCTCGAATTTTTCCCTGTGCTGTGGCCGCACCCGGCTCACGGTGGCCAGGAAGCGGGCGTTCGGGCCGCATTCGAAATACTCGCCGGCCACTTCGGCCGGAACCGAAGCGGCGAACTTGCGGAACGGCTCCCGGTGCTTGATGTAGATGTTCAGGTTCTCGGTGGAATAGAGATTTAGCGGGGAAGCCAGGATGCTGCGGTTGCCCAGCGCCCGCGGGCCGAATTCCATCCGGCCCTGGAACCAGGCCACGATCTGCCGCTCGGCCAGCCGCGCCACCGCCGTATCGATCACTTCGTTTTTCGTCAAGAGGTACCGAAAGCGCAGCTTGCAGTTCTCCAGGACCTTCTTGATTTCCTCCCGGTCGAACGACGGCCCGTAGCACAGGTTGCCGGCCGACACACGCTCCTGCCGCTTCAAGACATGGTGCCAGCCGTAGAGCGCCGCTCCCAGCGCGGTCCCGGCATTACCCGCGGCGGGCTGCACATAGACTCGCTGGTAACAGCCCGAATTCTCCAGCGCTGCCACCAGCACGCCGTTCAGCGCCAGGCCCCCTGCCAGGCACAGGTTTTCGCCGCTGCCGGCGAGCTCCCCGACCACCGACCGTAGAATTCCGCCGGCGAATCCGGGGAATAGAGTTCCTCCTCGAGCCGCAAGGTGTTTCCCTCGGCCTGCCACAACGCCCCGCAGCGGGTGTCGCCGGTGCGGTCCAGAGTCAGCACCGCGGCCTGGTCGAACCCGGACAGGTAGTAGGCGCTAGCGGCGTGAGCCGTGTGATGATCGACGACCCGGAGGCTGCCATTCGGGAACTGCGATTTCACCTGGAGGTGCAGGCGGGATTCGGCGCCACCAAGGGGCCCCGCTAGAATTACCCAGTCCACCTGCTCGGGTGTTGCTCCGGCCAGTTCAAGGCAGGTTTGCACGGCGAGTTGCGGCCAGGCGCCCCGGTTGCGAGGCCAGAGGGCGCCGCGAATCTTGTCCTCTTCGATGGCGGCCACCAACTCGCCGTCGCGCAGCACCGCCGCCGCGGCATCGTGCACTAGCCCGCCGACGCCCAGGACTAACATGCGCCTCCCGCCAGCCGCTGGACCGCCCGCTCCTTGCCAATGGCCGCGAACACCGCAAAAGCGCTCGGCCCGACGCTCTGCCCGCTGAGCGCCGCCCGCGCCGCGTTGATGATCACGCCCGCCTTCACCCCGCGCTCGCCGGCCAGCGCCCGCACCTCCCGCTCCACGCTTTCCTCGGTGAATTCCTCCACCCGCTTCAGCCGCTCGCTCAGCTCGCGCAGCAATTCCCGCGCTCCAGGCTGGTCGAGCTTGGCGGCGGCGGCAGGCTCTATAGCGAATCGGTCGCTGAAATAGGCCGCCCCGCGCCGGCTGAAGTCCTTGAGCGTGGTAAAGCGCACGCGAATCAAGTCCACGGTCTTCGCGAACCACGCTCGCTCGGCGGCGCCGTAGCTCTCCTTCCACATGCCTGCCACCCGCAGTTCGCACTCCACGTAGGGCAGCAGCTCTTCGATCGCCATGGTGCGAAGGTATTGCGCGTTCAGCCACAGCGCCTTGGGGTCGGCCCAGTCTTCTGTTCCGCTTTCCTGGTAGCTGACCACCGCATTGTTGCGGTTGATGTTCTCGAGCGAGAACAGATCGATGAGCTCCTGCCGGCTGAGCATCTCCCGGTTGTCCTTGGGCGACCAGCCGAGCAGGCTCAGGAAGTTCACGAACGCGTGCGGCAAGAAGCCGGCGTCGCGGTAAGCAGTGACGCTGACCACCTGCCCGTGGCGGCGCTTGGAAAGCTTCGAGCCGTCCGGCGCCAGCAGTAGGGGCAAGTGGGCGAACTGCGGCCGGGCGACACCCAGGCCATCGAAGATCAGCAGGTGCTTGAAGGTATTGGCCAGGTGGTCCTGGCCCCGAATGATATGAGTGATACGCAGATCGGCGTCGTCGGCGCAGGAGGCCAGGTGATAGGTCGGCGTGCCGTCGCTGCGGACCAGGGCGAAGTCCTCGACGTCGCCGGTCGAGCGCGCCTGCGGGCCGTACACGGCGTCCTCGAAGCGCAGCTCGGGAACGCTCTCCCGGGGCGCCCGGAAACGCAGGGCGAAAGGCTCGCCAGCCCGCGATCGCCGGTCGCTTTCCTCGCGGCCGGTCTCGCGCTGGCCGGGGTTGAAGAGCCACGGCGCGCCGGTTCGCTCCCGCTCGCCCTCCGCCTCGCCGCCGGCGCCCGCCGGGGTGAAGTCGCGATAGGCGCATCCCTTGGCAAGCAAGACCTCCGCTGCCTGGCGGTGCAGGGCCGCGCGCTCCGATTGATGGTGCAACTCGTCCCAGGAAAGCTCCAGCCACCCCAGGCCGTCAAATATCGACTGGCGGGAGGCTTCCGTGTTGCGCTCGAGATCCGTGTCGTCGATGCGCAACACCATCGTCCCGCCCTTCTGCCGGGCGTAGAGCCAGTTGAAGATGTACGTGCGTGCCCCGCCGATGTGCAGAAATCCGGTGGGCGAGGGCGCAAAGCGAACCCGCACCATAGGGAAATTTCAGTATAGCAGGCAGGTGTTTTCACCGCAGAGGCGCTGAGGACGCAGAGATCGGCGGTGAAGGTTTTTAACTCATGTAGCGCGGCGGTGTCAGGTTCTTCCCGCGCAGATACATGTCGGCGTATCCGCGTGTGTGCGCCGTGTGCAGGAAAGCGGTCAGCACCCAGTCCCGGCCCGATTGCGGAGGCTGGTTGGGGTTGCGCCCCGGGTAGGACTTATCGAGGTCCTCTTCCGTTAGCCCCGCAATAACCTCCGCGCACCAGTCGAAGCTCTCGGCGAGGATTTTCTTGACGCTTTCTTTATCGCTCGTGGGCGGCTCTTTCAGCGGCGAGGTTCCACCCTTGAAGCGGGCGATGTAAAAGGCGTTGTTCAGGGCCAGGTGCTGCATCAGCTTGCCGAACTCCCGGATCTCCGTGTTGGGTTTGAAAGTGTAGCTGTCTTCCGGCATGGCGTCGGCTACTTGCAGGGTGAACTCTTTGGAAGTTTTCCAGCGCCTCGCGAACAGGTCCACTTCCTTGCTTGCCGCCCGGGCCTGCGGCGCAACCACCGCCGCGGCTGCCGCTCCCACTGCCATCGTCTTCAGCGCTTTGCGTCGATTCATTTCATTGTCTCCCTTGGAAAACTGAACCACAGGCTCTTATTGTAGACCCTCAATCCAGAGCGGTCTCCTTGAGCCGCTGCCGATACGCCTGCCGGGCGGCTTCGTAAGCCCGCTCCGCTTCCTCGTGCTCGCCG
>JACQDG010000042.1 GCA_016201185.1 Acidobacteriota bacterium
CTGGGCGACATCAACGACTGGTTTGAAGGGCAGAGCGTCAGCGCCGAGCACCTCGTCCCTCAGACCTCCGTGCTCGACCCAAAGCTTCTCGGAGGTGAATTCGCCGTGCCCGTGTTCGTCATCCAGGGCGCCGAGGATTTCACCACACCGACGAGTCTGGCCAGAACCTACCTGAACTCACTGCATGCTCCTCGCAAAGCTTTCGCCACGATTGACGGGGCCGGTCATTTTGCCGTGTTCACAAGGCAGGACGTGTTTCTGAAGGAGCTCAGGGCGCGAGTGCTCCCGTTGATACGCTAGTTACTCGATTGTAGAGAGTAGGTCCCGGCTCACCACAATCCTCCTGACTAGTCGGCAAGCGTTTAGCGATCGTCCGGTGCCTCAATTGAGATTCCGGGCGGATGACGGCGCACTCGGACCCACGGCACGTACAAATCCCTGCCTGCCGATCCGCTATGAAATGCCCGTATCGGCGCGAATAGCCCCTAATCTTTGCATTCGCGTTCATTCGCGTGCCTTCGCGGCTGCTGATTCCGCCGGGCTTACACCCCTGCCCATGATCAAGTTAGGCCTCGCCGGAGAACAACAGCTCGCGGAACTGGCCTACCACTACGCAGATGTTTCAGCAGCAGAGAGTCCAGCGGGCGCAGCCGTAGAACGGTGAATCGTGTCCCTCAAGCTAGTAGCACGGACTTGAGCGCTTCGAACCTTCCGACGCGCCCGGGTTGGCAAACGAAACGAGTTTATCGCGCGTAATTCGCCCTTCAGGAGCAAGGGTGTGGCATGATGAAAAAGGAGCTGGCCTTCGTATGAAAGCTGTGGAGTTTAAAAGCACGGTCACCCCAGGCGGCCAGATCGCCGTTCCGCCTGAAGTCGCGCGCCAGATTCCAGAAGGTGAGCAGCTTCAGGTCGTCATCCTGTGGGAGATATCGAACCTCGACGCGGCGTGGCGCGCGGCGGGACGCCAGCGGTTCGAAGCGGCCTATGCGCCCGAGGATTCCGTCTACGAGCAACTGATCGATGACGCTCCGGCTCGGTGAAGTCGTTCTGATTCGCATGGAGTTTCACCAGGCGGCCGGCGTCAAGGTGCGCCCGGCAGCAGTCCTCCTCGACACCGGCGACAACGATTTCGTTGCCGCACCAATCACGTCACACGCAAGGCATTCGGAATTCGATCTCACGATCGCCGAATGGCGAGGCGCAGGGCGAACCCCGCTCATCCCGTGACGGCGACTTTACTGTGTCACACGTTCACTTAAGTTTCTGATCGACGCTTTTTTACCCATGCCCCAGCTCGGTGGTGGGGTCATAGCCACTTGCACCCCTGCGCTATCATGAAGTTAGGAGAGTTCATCGCCGGGGGACCAGACCGGCTGCGTTTGATTTTTTGACAAAACAAAGCCAATTAAACCAATAGAATCAAATACTTACGATTTAGCGCGCGCCGGAACGAACCCAATTCGGCGTCCCTGGGTGGTGTCCTGGCGCTGAAACCGGGCATACTACACTAGTCCCGATGGTGACCTTCGATTCGGTCTCGAAAAGCTACCCCATTTACAACTCCCCCGGGGACCGCCTGCGCGAGCTGCTCCTGCTGAACCGCCGCTCCTTCCACCGCGACTTCTGGGCTCTGCGCGACGTCAGCTTTTCGATAGACCGCGGCTCGACCTTCTGCATCATCGGCGAGAACGGCTCGGGCAAGAGCACCCTGCTGCAACTGGTGGCGGGCATCTTCCCCGCCACACGGGGCCGCGTCGAGATCGGCGGCCGCGTCTCGGCCCTGCTCGAGCTGGGCTCCGGCTTCAACCCCGAGTTCAGCGGCCGCGATAACGTCTACCTGAACGGGACCTTGCTGGGTCTCTCCACCCGGGAAATCGACCGCCGCTACGGCGCTATCGAGGAGTTCGCCGAGATCGGCGATTTCATCAACCAGCCCGTGAAGACTTACTCCAGCGGCATGGTCGTCCGCCTCGCCTTCGCCGTCGCCATCAACGTGGACCCGGAGATCCTGCTGGTCGATGAGGCCCTGGCCGTCGGCGATGTCTACTTCCGCCAGCGCTGCATGCGGAAAGTCCACGAGCTGCGCTCGCGCCAGGTGACCATCCTGTTTGTCTCCCACAGCATGGGCGACGTGAAGGCCGTCGGCGATCGCGCGTTGTGGCTGGACGCCGGCCGCGTGGTCGCGATCGGCCCGCCCGAGGCGGTGGTCAGCAAGTACCTCGCCCGCATGGTGGAGAAGGACGCCGCCTACTTGAAGCTGAAGGACCGGGAGGCTCGCTCCGCCGGCTCCGCGCCCGTCGTTGCCCCCGAGGTGGCGGAATCCATTCCCAACATCGACTTTCGTTACGGCAACAAGCACGCCGAGGTGATTGGCATCGCCGTGCTCGATCCGGCCGGCGCCCCGGCGAGCCTGGTCGAGCCGTGTACCCAGATCGTGGTCCGTATCAGCGTCCGCGCCCGCGCGCCTATCCCCTCCCCCATGGTCGGCTTCATGATGCGGAATCATTTGGGCATCGATTTTTCCGGCACGAACACCGCCCGCGAGGGTTTCCACCTCCCGCCCATGACGCCGGGCGACATCTTCACCGTGGATTTCCACCTCACCCTGCCGGAGTTGTATCCTTCTCATTTCTCCTTTTCGCCCGCCATCGCCAACGGCGCGCTGACTGGCTACGAAATGTGCGACTGGATCGATAACGGCGTAACGGTTCAAATGGGGCCGAGCGACGGCGAGATCTACGGTTATGTGCGGTTCCCTTGCCGCGTGGAGCTGAACAGCGTTCTCGCCGCCCGGAAGGACGCGATTGCCCGGTGAAGACCCTATTTCGAACTGCGCTGCTGGCGATCTTCCTGCTCATCGCCGCGCCGCCCCTGCTGGCCGTGACGGCGCTGGCCTTGCTGGCCGCCGACCTGTTCTCGCTGCTCCGCCGCCGCGCGGCTCTCGAGCCCGACGTTCTCCCCTCCACCCGCGCCGCCTCCCTCGTCATCCCCAACTGGAACGGACGCGAGCTGCTTGCCCGGTATCTGCCTTCTGTCATCGAGGCCCTGGCCGGCAACCCCGATAACGAAATCCTGGTCGTCGATAACGCTTCCACCGATGGCAGCGCCGCCTATCTCAAAGAGCATTTCCCCCAGGTCCGCGTCCTGGAGCTCGAGCAAAACCTCGGCTTCGGCGGCGGCTCGAACGCCGGAGTCCGCGCCGCCCGCAACGACATCGTGGTGCTGCTCAACAGCGATATGCGGGTCGAGCCGGGTTTCCTCCAGCCTCTTCTCGAGGGCTTTTACCATCCCCGCGTTTTTGCCGTTTCCGCGCAGATTTTCTTCACCGACTCCGCCAGACGCCGCGAGGAGACCGGGCTAACCCAGGTCTCGTGGCGCCGTGGCCGGCTCCAGGTCGGCCACCGGATCGATCCGCGCGTCCGCACCCTGTTTCCCGTCTTCTACGCGGGCGGCGGGTCCTCCGCCTACGACCGGAAAAAATTCCTCGCGCTGGGCGGCTTCGATCCCCTCTACGAGCCTTTCTACCTGGAGGACACCGACCTCAGCTACCTGGCCTGGAAGCGCGGCTGGACGGTGCACTATGAGCCCCGCAGCGTCGTCTACCACGAGCACCGGGGCACGATCGGCCGGCGTTTTGAGGAGGGCTACATCCTGCGAGTACTCAGGAAGAACCACCTTCTCTTTGCCTGGAAGAACATCCACGATTGGCGCCTGGTTGCCTCCCATTTCGCCCATCTCTATGCCGGCCTCTGGCTGAGGCTGCTGGCAGGCGACAGCCCCGAGCGTCCTACTCCGCGCGCTCTGCTGCTGGCCTGCCGCGAGCTCCGCCGGACAATCCGGGCCCGGCTCCGCGCGCGCCATCTGGCGACCATCTCCGACCGCGAAGCCTTCCGCCGGCCGCTGGGAGGTTATTTCGCCGATCGCTTCGCGCCCCCCGCATCGGACCGGGAAAAGCTGCACGTCCTGTTTCTCTCGCCCTACCCCATCCGCCCCCCGATTCACGGCGGCGCGGTCTTCATGGATCAGACCCTGCGCGAGCTGGCTGCCCGCGCCCATGTCCATCTGCTCTGCCTGCTCGACCAGGAGCAGGACCTCGATCCGAATCGCGCCTTGGAGCAGGTTTGTGACTCCGTCGAGTTTCTGGTCCGCGCGCCGCACGATCGCGCCGGCTGGAGCGCCCTGCTTCCCCACGCCGTCCGCGTCTTTTCGAACCGCGATCTGGCCTGGCGCATTCACCGCACGCTCTTCACAGGAAAAATCGACGTCGACCAAATCGATTACACGCAATTGGCGGTCTACGCCATGGACTTCCGCCGCATCGCGACCTTCCTGTTCGAGCACGACATCTATTTCCAATCAATCGCACGATCTTTAGCCAGCGAGCGCAGCCCGGTGCGCCTGGTCAAGTCGGTTTTCGAATACCTGCGCGCCCTGCGCTTCGAGCTCCAGGCCATCCGGCGGTTTGACGCCGTGCAGTTGTGCACCCGCGAAAACAAAGAATTTCTCGAATCTTTCGTGGGAACCAGACCGCCGCTGGCTGAGGGCCTTCGGGCGGGAATCGATGTGGACCGGTACCGCTACGTGGCCGGCGGGCGCGAGCCCGACACGCTGCTGTTTGTGGGCAATTTCCAGCACCTGCCGAACATCGTGGGCGCCCAGGCCGGTCCCGGCTTCGCCGGGCGTTATAACCGCGAGGGGGCGGAATTCCTGGGCCAGGTCGAAGATATCCGCGGCCCGCTGGAGCGCTACGCGCTGATGGTGTGTCCCGTGCTGAGCGGCTCCGGGGTGCGGGTTAAGTTGCTGGAGGCCTTTGCCTCCGGCCTGCCGGTCGTCTCCACCCCGCTCGGCGCCGAGGGCTTGGCCCGCGCCTCGGGCGATCTGATCGAGCTCGCTGAAACGCCGGAAGAATTTGCGCGAAAAATTCTGGAGCTGCTGGCGGACCCCGCCCGCGCCCGCCAAATGGCTGAGCGCGCCCGCCGCGAAGTCGAGCAAAACTGGGATGTGCGCGCCGCCACCGCGCGCCTGGAAGCTTCCTATCGGGAGGTGCTGGCGGCCAAGCTCGCCCGCGCTTCTACTCCTTCGCCGCCCCGCCCTTCAGGTCCTTTTGGAGCTGCTTGACGATATCCCGCGCGGCACGGTGCAGCCCCCGGGACGAGCGGTCCTGTGGCGACAAATACGTGGACCAGATGACCTGCCGGCTCGTCACGCCTATCAGAAAGACATTTCCCCGGCTCCGCAGCGGCGCCCGCGTCGGTGGAGTCGATCCCTTCATCTCGATGTCGGTTTCCTTCTTCCCGGCTTCCTTCGAGTCTTTTGACCCTTTTGGCTCCGGTGGTTTGGGTCGCGGATATAGCTCATCCATTTTGCTGAGAAAAGCGGCGTCCACCCGCTCGCTCCACACCGCGTCCGCCTGCTTGGGGTCCGCCACCACGGTAAACACGTCGGTAGCCGTCAACTGCTGCGCAAGGTACTGGTCCAGCCCTCCGGCCATGGGCAGCAAGTAGACTTTGTGGACCGCAGAAAGCTGCTCCGCGGAAGCGCCCGCCGGCGCCGCCGCTATGGCGCTACATAATCCGGCCAGAATCAGTACAATCAATGGTTTCATTGACCCGAGTATAGCACCCGGTGTGCCCCGAGCTTCATGTACAAGGATCACCGCATCACCGTCATCATCCCCTGCCTCAACGAGCAGCAGGGCATCGAGCTGATCCTGCGGCGCATGCCCTCCTACGTGGATGAGGTCATCGTGGTGGACAACGGCTCCACCGACCACACCGCCACGGTGGCTGCCGCCCTGGGCGCCCAGGTCATCCGCGAGGACGTCCGTGGCTACGGCCGCGCCTACAAGAGAGGCTTCGCCCACGCCACCGGCGACCTGATCGTCACCCTCGACGGCGACCACTCCTACCCCGTCGACGCCATCTCCTATCTGCTCGAGGCCTTCCTGCACCTGCGTGTCGATTTCCTGAACGGCTCCCGCTTTCCCGTGCGCGATTCCCGCTCCATGAGCTTCAAACATAAGGTCGGCAACCTGGCCCTCTCCCTCGCCACTTCCCTGTTGTATTTCCGCTGGGTGCGCGATTCCCAATCCGGCATGTGGGTCTTCCGGCGCAGCATCCTGCCGCTGATGAATCTGGAGTCCGACGGCATGGCGTTCTCCGAGGAAATCAAGATCGAGGCGCTCAAGAATCCCCGGATTCAGTTCGGCGAAATTTCGATCCTCTACTCCTCTCGCCTGGGCGAAATAAAGCTGAATCCCTGGCGCGACGGTTTCCACAATCTCTGGCTTCTCATCCAAAAGCGATTCCGGTGAACTCTGCGCCCTCTGCGTCTCTGCGGTGAAAAAATCGTTTACACGCGCCCCAAAGTGTGTTATGAAGGTTATATCCCGCTGTTACTTTCCGCGTCTGGCGCAGGTCGTTTCCTCGACCGATGACGGTTTCCTTCGTGATTCCCAATTGGAACCGAAGCGATCTGCTGGCGGCCGCGCTGGCTAGCATCCGCGCCCAGACGCTGCCTCCCCTGGAAGTTCTGGTCGTAGACAATGGCTCGGCGGACGACTCCGTTCGCATCGCCCGCGAAGCGGGCGCAACAGTGCTGCAACTGGAAAGAAACTGTGGCTTCAGTTTTGCCGTCAATCGAGGTCTGGAAGCCGCCCGTGGCGAAATGGTGGCCCTGGTGAACAACGACGTGGAGCTGGCCCCGGACTGGACCGAGAAGCTCGGCCGGGCGCTAGAGAGAGACGGCGGCTGGTTTGCCACCGGCAAAGTGCTGGACCATGCCAGCCGCCGCCGCATCGACGGCGCCGGCGACGCCGTGTGCCGCGGCGGCACGGCCTGCCGGCTGGGACAGGGGCTCGACGACGGCCCGCGCTTTGACCAGCCCCGCTCCACCTACTTCCCCTCCGCCACCGCCGTGCTCGCCCGGCGCGAATTTTTTGATCGCGTGGGCAACCTCGAGGAGGTCTTCTTCGCCTACCTGGAAGACGTGGACCTCGGCATGCGCGCCGCCCTGCTGGACCTGGCTGGATTGTATGTGCCGGAGGCAGTGGCCTACCACCACGGCAGCGCTACCCTCGGCGGCTGGAACGCCAAAATCGTGGAGTGGATCACGCGCAACCAGATCCTCCTGTTGGCCAAGTTTTACCCCGGGCGCCTGGCCCGGCTGTGGTGGCGGCCGATCCTGGCTGCCCAGGCCCTGTGGGGCGCCATGGCGGTGTGGCACGGCTGCCCGCTGGCCTATGCCCGCGGCCTGTGGGCCGGCCTGCGCGCCGGCCGCGCCCTGCGGCGCTCTTCCGCCGGCTGGCGCGCCCACGCTGACCGCCTGGCCGCCGCCCTGGGCGCCTCGGAGCGCGAGTTGGCCGGTGTGCAGCAGGCCGCTGGCTGGAATCATCGTTACTGGCGTTGGTATTTTCGTCTCGCGCCGATCCCCCGGGAGGCGGAGTGAACGCCCACGTAGCCGCCGTTGTCGTCACCTACAA
Source organism: Acidobacteriota bacterium (assembly GCA_016201185.1). Classification (GTDB taxonomy): domain Bacteria; phylum Acidobacteriota; class Terriglobia; order Bryobacterales; family JACQDG01; genus JACQDG01. Next base: position 7,481 of record JACQDG010000042.1, read on the forward strand.
TTCGGCCGCTGTCATTGACAATTGCCTTCGCTCGTTGCAGGATTTCGCCGAAATCGTAGTCGTGGATAATGCCTCTGCGGACGAAACCTGCTGCGTCGTGGCCCAATATGGGGCCCGCGTCAGGCTGATCGCGAACCCTGAAAACCGGGGATTCGCGGGCGCCGCCAACCAGGGCATTCAAGCCACCAACAGCCCCCTGGTCCTGTTCTTGAATCCCGATGCCGCGCTGGCGACGGCCGTGGAGCCAATGGTCGCGCGCTTCGCGATGCCACATCTCGGCGCCGTCGCCGGCCGGCTCGTGGACCCCGATGGCCGCACCCAGGTGGGCTTCAACCTCCGTGCTTTCCCCACACCGCTGAGCTTGGCTTTCGAGGCGCTGCTCCTGAATCGCCTCTGGCCCGGCAATCCTGTGAATCGCCGCTATCGCTGCCTCGATCTCGATTACGCCCGCGAGCAGGACGTCGACCAGCCCGCCGGCGCTTTTCTGATGGTCCGCCGCGACGTGCTCCACCAGGTCAGCGGCTGGGATGAACGCTTTTATCCGCTCTGGTTCGAGGACGTCGACCTCTGCCGGCGCATTCGACAGGCTGGCTATGCCATCCGGTATGTGCCGGAGGTGGTAGCCCGCCACCAGGGAGCCCATTCTTTGTCGCGAATATCCCTGGAACAGAAACAGATTTATTGGTATGGTAGCCTTTTAGCTTACGCCGTCAAGAACTTTTCGCCCTGGGCGCAGGTTGGCTTGCGGGCCACGGTCTGGGCAGGCGCTCTGTTGCGCACCCTGGCAGCTTGGGGGCGCGGCGGGGAATCTCGCGGCTACCGGAGGGTGATGGGTTTGGCGCTCGCTCGCCAGGCGACTGCAGCTCGACAGGTTCAACCTCATGTCCTTATGTGACTTTGTCTCAGTAACCGTCGTTACTTACAACAGCGGTCGCTTCATTCGTCGGTGCCTGGAATCGGTCCTGGGCCAGAAGTATCCCCGGCTCGAAGTCATCGTCATTGATAATGCCTCCATTGACGGGACCATCGACATTCTGGAGCACTTCGAAGACCG
>JACQDG010000311.1 GCA_016201185.1 Acidobacteriota bacterium
AGGCGTCAGCCAGGAGAACGGCCCACTGGAAGAATTGCTTCAGCTCCAGCCCTTTCGGCAGGATAAACTTCCGTAACGGCGGGCCATCGACATACTCCATTGTGATGAACACCTGGCCATCCACTTCTTCGACCGAATAGAGAGTAGCGATGTTGGGATGGCTCAGCGCCGCCGCGGCGCGCGCCTCCGTGCGGAAACGCGCCAGGCTTTCCGGCGACCGCTTCAGCTCCTCGGCCAGCACTTTCAGCGCCACCAGACGGGAGAGCTGCGTGTCCTCGGCCAGGTAGACCACTCCCATGCCTCCCTCGCCGAGCTTCTTCACGATTCTGTAATGTGAGAGCGTCTGGCCTTCCGTCACGGCAGGTCCCCTCCCTTGGCCCGGAGCTGCTGTCGCCACATGATACTCTTTTTACATAGCGATTAGTGACGAGTAGCTTCTTCCCGCAGACGCTTGAAGGACGGACCGCAATCAATGAAGGTGCGCGACCTCTTTAAACTGGTAGAATCAGATGGTTGGCGCTTGGATCGCACGCGTGGCAGTCACCGGCAGTTTCGGCACCCTACCAAGCCCGGGACCCTGACGGTATCGGGGCACCCGGGAGAGGAAGTGCATCCGAAAACCTTGAATAGTGCTTTGAAACAGGCCAGGCTCAAAGGAAGGTGAATCGTGAAATACGCAGTCATCATTGAAAAGGGTGAGACGGGCTGTAGCGCCTACGTTCCAGATCTGCCCGGATGCGTTGCCGCCGCTCGAACGGAGCAGGAAGTCAGGCATCTGATTCGGGAAGCGATTCAGTTTCACATAGAAGGGCTCGAGCTTCACGGGGAACCCGTGCCTGAAGCCACGTCACTCTGCGAGTACGTGGACACCCTGGTAACACAGCCGGGCTGAACGCAACGATTGCCCGGCTTGAGCCGGACCTCTGCGCCAGTTGACTGCCTCCTACGGCTTCTTGCCGGCCGGTTGCAGCACAAAGATGTCGCCGGTCTTTTCCGACATGCTGAAGACGATCCCCCGGCCGTCCGGGGTCCAGGCGGGATTCTCGGCTATCTGGTTGCTCTTGAAGCTGTAGAGCAACCGGGGTTCGCCTCCCTTTGCCGGCATGACAAAGAGCTGCCGGTGGTCGCGCAGGAACAGGAGGTTTCGTCCGTCGGGAGACAGGGCCGGATCCGCGTTGTCGTCCTCACCGGTGGTAATCTGACGCGACCTTCCGCTGGCCAAGTTCACGGCCCAGATGTGACGTTGTGTCCCGTTGAGTATGAACAAATCATAGTAGATCGCTGCTCCATCCAGGGACCAGAGGCAAGAGAAGGGCGCACCCTCGGGGGTCGGAACTGCCGTCGCTTCTCCCCCGCCGACCGGCATTCGGTAAATCTGCAACTGCTTCCCGTCCCTGCTATCCATATCCACCGCTATGGAGCACACGGATCGGCCATCGGGGGAAAATGACGGAGCGCCTAAATGGAGGTCGGGCCCCAAGGTGTGGAGCCGGCGGCTCTTCAGGTCCAGAACACGCAGACGCCGCGATTCCGAATAGGCCACACTACGACCGTCCGGCGCCCAGGCAGCGTCACCCTCTGCGTTCCCCTGGCTCACCTGCGCGAGTTCCTTTGTCCGGAGATCCATCATCCAGATCTCATAACGCCCGGAGCGGTCGGAATAAAAGAGCATTTTTCGACCGTCTGGGGAGACCCGCGGATATTTCTCAGTGGAAGTCTCGGAAGTGAGCTGCGAGAGCTGCAAGGTCGGGACATCGAGCTTCCAAATGTCGGTGGCTCTGTGAACCGACGTGTAGGCCAGCTTGGATCCGTCGGGAGATGCGCTCGGATTGATATCGTCGCCGGGCCGGTCGTCACACGCTCGGGCGGCCCAGCGGGACCTGGGGGGTTCTCCCGGAACGGCACGCGCCACAGGTTCAGCGGGCCGTCGCGTCTTGCAGGAAAGATGATCCACCGGCCATCGCGCGACCACGCCGGCCCTAGGACGATGTTGTTCCGTCCATCCGTCAACCTTGCCGGCGTTCCCCCTTTGGCCGGCACCACGTAAACGTCCAGCTCACCCAGCCGATTGTGGACGACGCAGGCCAGCCAGCGGCCGTCGGGAGACCAAGCGGGCCAGCCGCCGGCCGGCTCGATCCCCTTCACGGGCTCGGCTCGCCCGTCCTCGATCGAAACGATCCAGGGGCGCCACCAGCTTACAACCATCTTCCGGAAGGCCAGAGACTTACCGTCGGGCGCCCAGCTTGGGTCGTAGGCATGTTCCGCGATCTTCCGGGCCGTTCCGCCCAGCGCCGGCATGACAAACACGTCACCGTTTTTGCCATAGGAGTAGTGGAGGTATTCGTCTGGCGCAGGGGTGAAGGGGCCGAAACGCCCGTCGTGATCGCGCGTGGAGACAAACGCAATCTGGGATCCGTCTGGCGACCAGGCCGGCTGCGCTTCGTCCACGTCCGGATTTCCGAGCCGGACGGCTCGTTCGCCCCCCACCTGCTTCATCCAGATGCCCAGGTGGCCGCCTTGATCCGAGGTGTAGACAATGCTGCGGCCGTCCGGCGACCAACTCGGCTCGTCCTCGAGGCCCGGTTCCGTGGTCAGGCGGACAAGTTCGGTGGGTTGAGGTCTTGTTTCGCCGCTCCTGAGATACACCGCCACGCCCCCCGCGATGAGCGCCAGCCCCGCCAGCAGCCCAACCGCCCAGCGCCGCCGCCCGGGCTTCTTGACGCTCGGTACCGCTACGCCCGTAGCCCGGGATTCCTCTTTGGCCTCCTCCAAATCATTCCGCACATCCAGCATTGCCTGGTAACGATGGGAAAGATCCTTCTGGAGCGACCGCCGAATGATCCGGGCCACATCGTGCGGGATCTCAACGCGCAGCGAGGTCACCGACGCCGGCTCGTCCTTGATGATGCTGCTTAGGACGGAGAGCGGGGTGTCCCCGCGAAACGGCCGGCTGCCCGTCAGCATTTCATACATCACCACGCCCAGGCTGAAAATGTCGCTGCGCGCATCTACCGGCTTGCCTTCAGCCTGTTCGGGGGACATGTAGACCACCGTGCCCATCACCGCGCCTTTGCGCGTTAGCTCCTCGCTGAGCGTTGACACGTCGGGGCCCCCGCCGGTCAGTGATGGGCGGTTGAACCGCGCCAGCCCGAAATCGAGCACTTTAGGGCTCTGGTCTTTGGCGATCAGAATATTGTCCGGCTTGATGTCGCGGTGGACGACGCCTCTTTCGTGCGCGTGGCTGAAGGCGTCAGCCAGGAGAACGGCCCACTGGAAGAATTGCTTCAGCTCCAGCCCTTTCGGCGGGATAAACTTCCGCAGCGGCAGGCCATCGACATACTCCATCGTGATGAACACCTGGCCGTCCGCCTCTTCGACCGAGTAGAGAGTGGCGATGTTGGGATGGCTCAGCGCCGCGGCGGCGCGCGCCTCCGTGCGGAAACGCGCCAGGCTTTCCGGGGACCGCTTCAGCTCCTCGGCCAGCACCTTGAGCGCCACCAGGCGGGACAATTTGGTGTCCTCAGCCAGGTAGACCACGCCCATCCCCCCCTGGCCGAGCTTCTTCAGAATCCGGTAGTGGGCCAGCGTCCGGCCTTCGATCACGGTAGGTCCCCTCCTTTGGCCCGGAGCTGCTGTCGCCACATGATACTCTTTTTACATGGCGATTGTGACCGTCTCGGCGCAGCCGGGTTTGCGGGCTCACGAGATCGCGCGGCTGGCGGCGCAGCGGCTGAATTTCGAGCTGGTCACGCAGGCGCGGCTGGAAGGCATGTACGAGTCGGAGTTCCATTCCGGGGCATCGATTCCCGTCCGCGGCTACGCCGACGTGGTGACAGCCATGCTCGCCCGGCTGGCTGCGGAACATCACCTGGTGTTCTGCGGCGAGGGCGGCCCGTACCTGTTTCACAATTTTCCGGGCTGCCTGCGGGTGATGATCGTGGCGCCGCCGGCCGTGCGGGCCGGGCTGCTCATGGTCGAGCAGGGCCTCGACCTCCAGGCCGCCAAGCGCGCGTTGAAGGAACTGGAGCAGGAACGCTCCGCCTGGCTCCGCGTCCGTTTCCGCAAAAGCAGCTTTGCCGCGGCCCACTTCGACCTTGCCTTGAACGCCGAGCGCTGGGACAACTCCGCAGCGGCTGAGGCCGTCGTGGCTGCGGCGCAGTCGCTCCGCATCCCTGAGGCGGGCCTGCTCTCTGCCATTGCCGAACGCCAGATACAGTTCGAGGTCCGCCTGCGGCTGGCGCGGCTGGGCGTTCCCGCGCCCGGCGGTGTTACGCTGCCTTCCCGCCAGTTCGCTCATCCGAGCGAGGAGATCTTCGCCAACCTGCTCGACTTCTACCGCATTCCCTGGGAGTACGAGCCTCGGTCGTTCCCCATCCAGTGGGACGAAGAAGGCCGTGTAGTCGAATCCGTCACACCGGACTTTTATCTTCCCGAGTTCGACCTTTACGTCGAGCTGACGACCATGAAGCAGTCGCTGGTTACGAAGAAGAACCGCAAGCTGAAGCGACTGCGCGAGCTGTACCCGGAAGTCAACGTCCAGGTCTTCTACCAGAAGGATTTTGAGAACCTGATCTTCAAGTACGGCCTGGAGAAGACGGTGGAGCTGCTGAAAGAATAGCGGGCTCCCCGGCTTTCCTGAAATAATAGCGGTTGATGACGCCGCCCCCGGAAATCGAGAAGATCCTCTTTACCGAAGAGCAAATCCAGGCGCGCATCAAGGACGTGGGCGCGGAGATATCGGAGGCCTACGCCGGCCGGGAGTTGAAGCTCATCAGCGTGCTCAAGGGCTCGGTTTTCTTTCTGACCGCCCTGGCCCGCGCCATCACCATTCCGGTCAAGATCGACTTCCTGGCCATCTCCAGCTTCTCCAGCAACCGGGCTGCTCCCGGCGTTGTGCGGATTTCCAAGGACCTCGACGAGAGCCTGGAAGGCGAGGACGTTCTGCTCGTCGAAGACATCGTCGACACCGGCCTCACCGTGCGCTACCTGCTGCACACCCTGGCCGGGCGGCAGCCGAACAGCCTGGCCGTCTGCACCTTCCTCGACAAGACCCCGCGCCGCCTCGTGCAGGCGCCGGTGCGGTTCCGCTGCTTCGAGATCCCGGACCGCTTTGTGGTCGGCTTCGGCCTGGACTACAACCAGCTCTACCGCAACCTTCCTTATGTAGCAGTAATGAAACTTTGACCGCAGCGCGGGCGGCGGCCTGGGAACGCCAGCCGGCCGTCGAAAACCCGCCGCCTGTATAATGGAACTTATGTCCTTCAGCGCACAGAAGTTCATTGATCAGAACCGGGACCGGTTGCTGGAAGAGCTGTTTGAGTTTCTCCGCATCCCCAGCATCAGCACGCTGCCGGAGCACCGCCCCGATATCGACCGCGCCGCCCACTTCGTGGAATCGAGCCTGCTGGATGCGGGAATGGAGAATGTTGAGATCATCCCGACCGAGGGCCATCCGCTGGTCTACGCCGACTGGCTGCACGCGCCGGGCATTCCTACCGTGCTTTGTTACGGCCACTACGACGTCCAGCCGCCCGATCCGCTGGACCAGTGGGTTACCCAGCCGTTTGAGCCGGCGGTGCGAGACGGCAACATTTACGCCCGCGGCGCCGCCGACGACAAAGGGCAGATCTACATTCACTTCAAGGCCGTAGAAGCCCTGCGCAGCCTCTACGGCAGGCCGCCGGTGAACCTCAAGTTCCTCGTCGAAGGGGAAGAAGAAATCGGCGGAAAGTCGATCGCCATGTTCATTGCGGAAAACGGGGAAAAGCTGAAAGCCGACGTCGCCCTGGTGAGCGACACCGCCATGTATCAGCCAAACATGCCGACCCTCTGTATCGGCCTGCGGGGCCTGGTTTACATGGAATGGGAAGCCACGGGTCCGGCCCGTGACCTGCATTCCGGCCTTTACGGCGGCGCGGCGCCCAACCCCGTCTTCGGCCTGGTGGAGCTGCTTTCCAAGGCCAAGGACGCTGGCGGGGTGATCCAGATTCCCGGCGTCTACGACGACGTGAAGGCGCCCGCCCCGGCGGAACTCGAAAGCTGGGCCCGGCTTCCGTTCGATGAAAAGGAATTCCTGGCCAGGGAAGTCGGCTCGACGGCGCTGACCGGCGAGAAGGGCTACAGCGTGTTCCACCGCACCTGGGCGCGGCCCACCTTGGAGGTGCACGGGATCGCCGGCGGGTTTACGGGAGCCGGCGCGAAGACGGTGATTCCCACTCAGGCCACGGCCAAGGTCAGCCTGCGGTTGGTGCCGGAGCAGGACCCGGAAAAGATCATCCGGCAGGTGCGTGACTTCGTGAAAGCTAACACGCCGGCCGGTATCCAGGTCCAGGTACGGGTGCTCAGTGCGGCCCCGGCTACCCTTGTGGATCCAGACGACGCCGCCATCCGCGTCGCGGCGGAGGCCTTCGGCGAAGTCTTCGGTCAGCCGACTGTCTTCATCCGCTCCGGCGGCTCCATTCCAGTAGTCGGCGATTTCGCTCGCCACCTGAGTATGCCGACCGTGATGATGGGCTTCGGCTTGCCGGACGACGGACTGCACTCCCCCAACGAAAAGTTCTGCCTGGAAAACTACTACAAGGGCATTCTGGCAGTGGTCCATTTCCTGGAGAAGCTGGCGGCGTGAGCCTGAGCTCACGGCCTCCATCCACCGGTCCCCGGCTATGACTCCAGCCGGACACTTGCTCTCCGGTTACCTGGTTGGAGAATGGGTCTCCAAAGGAAAGGCGCGGGCATGGATAATGGGCGCGGCGATCCTGGGCTCGATCGCCCCGGACTTTGACGTCGTCCTCGGCCTGCTGGGCGGGTGGTCCGGCGCCGGCGAGCATCGCGGCTTCACGCACTCCTTCCTGGCCGCGGCCGTGCTCGGCGGCCTGGCGGCGCTCGTGGCGCCCAAGCACCGGGGTCGGGTGTTCGTGGCGTGCGCCGGCGGCCTGGTGACGCACATCTTCTGGGACTGGCTGAATTTCTGGGGCGTTCGTCCGCTGTGGCCCTGGTTGCGCTCCTTCAGCGCCAACCTGCTGCACGAAGCGGATCTGCCGGCCGCGGGGATCCTCCTGGCCGCATCTTTACTGGTCTGGCGGGGCCGGCGCCGAGCGGCGGCGGTGTTACTGGCGACGTTGCTGCCGGCCTACCTGCTACTGCATTTCCGGTGGCGTGAGCACGCCCGCCAGTTAGCTCAAACCGAACTGGCCGGCCGCCGGGTGGCCGTCTACCCCACGAGCCGCCTCCGCTGTGGCTGGAGCGTGCTCTCGGCCGGGGAACGCGACATGGCCGTCGACTGCGTCCCTAGCCCCCTGGCAGCGCATCTGCGCCCTCTGCTTCGCGTGGCGATCCGCGACGATTTTTTCATCCGGGCCTCGATGCAATCGCCCATCGTGCAGGATTATCGCGAGCACACCTCGTTTCCTTACGCCGAGGTGGCGCCCGACGCAGACGGCGGGGCGCTGGTGTTGTGGCGCGACCTGCGCCTGGCGTTGGAAGAACGCGCCTCGGGCAATCCCACCGGCCTCCGGGTTCGTCTGGATGCTTCCGGAAAGATCGTCAGCGAGAAGCACCGCTGGTGGCTCAGCCTGTGGTGAGTGTTGTTGGTCTGCCGCGCCTCAATACGTCAGGGGATCGAACTGGGTGGCCTTCCGCTCGCCCGTGAAGCGGTTCGGCTTGTCTATCTCAATGACCCGCACCGTTGCGTGGGGACCGAGCCAGTTGGCTACCTGTCGGCCCACGGAAGCAAAGATGCGGGTCTCGGGATAAATCGGCACGCCCAGCTCCTGGTTGGACCAGCGGTCGATTTCCATCATGCCGTCCGGCTTGACGTACGGGCGAACCTCAGCGGGCAGCTCGGCGGCGCGCTTCGGATCGACGTACACCATGGCGTCCTTGATGTTACCGGAATAGAGCGAGAAGCCGAGGTAGGCGTCCCAGGCGCCGAACAGGGTCAGCAGAGGTAGGATCCCGAAGGCCACGCCGATCACTTTGGCGTACGTGTGGCTCCGCCAGAGGGTCCTCAAATCCCACCGGGCTTTGCCGGTGAACAGAATGACCAACAGCGCGATCATAGCCAGATTCCAGGGCCAGATGACGTAGTTCCAGCGCAGCGCCAGGGGACCCAGCCACAGGAGCAGCGTAGTGTGCATCAGAATCATGCACCCCACGGCGAGCCGGCGGGTCCGCGGGAACGCCAGCATGGCCCCGGAGAGGCACTCGACCAGCGCCAGCAGCATGGCCGCCGGCCCGAGAGTCCGCGGCGCCAGCCAGGCCGGATTCAGGTGCAGGCGATCGAACATCGGCTCGAGCATCAAGCCCAGCACGACCACAAAGCCGTAGTTCAGCTTTTGAAATCCCGAGTAGAAGTATGTGCAGATCATGAGCAGCCGGCAGGGATGGAGGACGTTGGCCGTAGTCTGCTCGTCCCATTCCGCCGGGCGGTCCCACGGCAGCAGGAGCAGGGCGCCAAGCATGGCCGCGTATCCCACCAGCCAGGGCTGCCAGCGAGACTGGTCCAGCAGGGCGAGCACCGCCGCGAGCGCCAGAAACGATTTGATGAAGAATACGGGGCGGCGGAAAAAGATTCCGACTCCGGCCAGCGAAGCCAGCGCCAGGCCAAACAGGATGTAATCCAGGGGATAAGGCGGCTGCGGCAGCCACTGCCATACCGGCGTCATCGGAAAGAGGCGATGGCTGCTGAGCCACAGGCGGGGGCAGCATAACAGGCCGGCGAATGCGGCGGCAACGAGTGTGAACTCGAGCAGCGTGATCCGGCGGGATCGTCCCCTGGCGCGGGGCGGAGATTTCTTGTTGGGGCTCACGCCGCTTGCCCCGCCACGATCGTTTTCTCAACCGTGATGCGCGGAATCGATGGGTCGAATCGGAACAGCACCAGATCGGCCGAGTCGCCCGGGGCCAGAAAGCCGGCGCGGTCCGCCAGCCGCGCAGCGCGGGCGGGGTTTACCGTCGCCAGGCGGAGGGCCTGGGCCAGGCTCAGGCCGGCGAAGCGCATCACGTTTTCCACGCCGCGGTCCATGCGCAAGGCGGAGCCGGCGAGCCGCTGGGTACCGGTGATTTGCACTCTATTTTCCGCCGTTAGCTCCATTTCTACACTGCCGATCCGGTAGCGGCCGGGCGGGCAGTTGGCCGCGGCCGTGGCGTCGGTAACCAGGACAGCTCGGCCCACCTGCTTGGCCCGCACGGCGCACTTCACGAAAGACGGCGGCAAGTGAATGCCATCCACGATCAGGCTGGCGTAAAGCTCGTCGGCGGCCATCTGCTCCCAGATGTAGTTGGGATGCCTCGGCAACACGGCGTGGGCGCCGTTGCCGAGATGCGTGGACATGGTGGCGCCGGCGCGAATAGCGTCGCGCACTTGCTCGGCCGTCGCCGCCGTGTGTCCCAGGCTCACCACCACCTGGCGCTCGACCAGAAACTCAATCAGCGCCGTGGCCCCGGG
>JACQDG010000043.1 GCA_016201185.1 Acidobacteriota bacterium
CCCGACCGCCAGAATTAGGACCATGGCCAGCAGGTTGGGAAGCAGTTCCAGCAACTGCCGGCCCAGGCGCTGCCAGGATTCCCGCAGAATCTGTTCCAGTTCGGTCATCATTGTCCACCTCACCGCTCTCCGGTCTCAGGCGTGGCTGGGGCTGGGCGAATGCACCGGGACCCCGGTTTTTGCCTCCTGCACCGCCGGTGAGCCCCGCCATTGCTCGACCAGGTAGGGTTTGCACTGCTCGTAGAGCAGGCAAAGATCTTCGATCTTCTGTTCCACTTCCCCGGCCAGGCTCTCCTGGGTTTCCGCCACGAATGAGGCGACGCGCCCCATGTAAATGGGCGTGAGCGACCGCAGCAGGTGGTCGGGATGAATCTGGCGCTTATGGAAAGCGACCGCAAAGTCATAGATCGTCTTCACCCAGAGCTCGTCGGGCAAGTGAAAATCCGCCGTTCTCAGCCGCACGAGATTGCGCAGTTCGCGAGCCGTCTTGGGCTGCAACACCACATCCCAGATTTCGCCGAGGTCCGCCAGGCCACGGTGAAAATGCTGAATCATCCGTTCCAGATTGACCCGGATCGGCTCCAGTCCGACGTCAAAGCGGAATCCGAACACCGGGACGTCTTGGCTGCCGCGGACGGGCATCCACACCGCAGCGTGGGTCTCCATCAAACGGAAGACGGACCCCACCACCTGGGTCAGCATGGCGCTCAAATCGCTCCCCGGGTCCTTGGCGTCGTGAATCTTCGCCCCGAGAAAGCTCTGACAGACGCGGAAGCCGCCGCAGATGGCGGTGGTGGTCATCCAGATGTCGATACCGTAGCGGGCCACATCGGTCCCCCAGACGTCGTGGGAGAGGTAGTGGCTCGCCAGGCGGCCCGAGAAGCCGAAATCCCCTCCGATCGGCTGGCGCACGCGCTGACCGTAAAGCGCACGCGTCAGGGGGTAGACGATCGAGTTCGTGATCGTGCCGTCGTACTTGTGCCGCAGATAGTATGGCGCGACGTAGTCATAGCCGGCGTGCAGCAGGGGACGCAAGAGCAGCTCGATCCATTCCGGCGTAATGCTCCGCAAGTCGGCATCCACCACTGCGCAGGCCCGCGCTTCCAGCAGTTCCGCTATCTGGAATATCGCCCGGAAGGCGCTGCCTTTGCCGGGAACGCCGTGGTAAGGGGCCACCAGCCGGTGCACCGGGTGCAACGGATGGGAAAAGATCAGCAGGTGACTGTCTTCCGTCCGCACCTGGCGCACGACCTGTTGGGAGCCGTCAGTGGAGCCTCCGTCGGAATTCACAATCACCGCCTTAGACTGCGGGAAGTACTTCAGCAGGCCGACTTCAATGGCCTGAATCACGTGGCGAAGCGTACCCGCATTGTTGTAGCTCGGCACTCCCACTACAATCTCGGCGTTTCTTAGGGTTTCAACCTCCTTGAGTATTTCCTCCGACAGGATCGTTTCTGCCATAATGTGCCCGGTGGTCTTGCTTTCAGGCCGTCTGGAGCGCTCGGACCTGGTTATCAGCCTGGACGGCATCCAGCAAGAGATCGAAGAAATTGGGGACGGCTGAAACGACGCGGTTCCAGTTTGGAATCAGCGGACTGCCTAGCGGATCTTCCAGGTAGCATTCTGTCGCCAGTCGCAAACTCTGTGTGAAAGTGCACCTGCAGGCCCCGAAACATATCCTTCGTAAACACAACGCCCTCGGATGCAAGCGTTCGAAACAGCGTCTTGGCGATGTCACAGGCCATCCGCGTCAGGCCCTTGCTGGGATCGTCCTTGGAAAGCGCCTGGTGCTTGTGTTCGTAATTGTCGCTCAGATCGACCTGGCAGACCCGACTGACCGAGCGGTTTCGATAGACCTCGGCCAGCACGCCCACCTCCAGCCCCCAGTCTCCGGGAATGCGGTTGGCGCGGGCCAGTTCCGCTCGCATGGCAAACTCCCCGGCCAGCGGATAGCGGAAGCTGTCCAGATACTTCAGAAACGCCTGATCGGGGACCAGACCCAGCAAGGAACGGACGAGAGGCGTAACAAACAACCTTGTCACGCGCCCGTGCATGCGGTCGGTCACCCGCGCGTAGTATCCCTTGCAGAACTCGAATCCAACATTGGGGTTCGCAACGGGGTAGCAAAGCCTGGCAAGCATGCGGCGGCTGTAACTCAGGATATCGCAGTCGTGCAGCGCGATCACATCGCACATGCCACTCGCCAGCAGGTAGCCGTAAGCCATCCAGCAGGAACGACCCTTGCCATCCTCGCCGGCCCACAACCCGTGGTCCTCCAGCATCCGGTACAGATCCTGAATCCTCCGGCCCGAATTCCAAATAAACGTTACCGGGTGGGGAAAATCTTGGAAGAAGTGTTGGAGCGACTGGAACTGATTCTCGTTGGTCCGACCGAGGGTAACTACGATCTGCCGCAAATAACGCACCTGGGCCAGTTCCGCGCGGATCCGGCTCATGGCTGGTCCTTCGAATTCCGAATACAGCGCCGGAAGCACCAGAGCGATTGGGTTCGCCTCGGCAAGCTGTTCCAGCTCGCTTTCCAGCCACTCCTGGCCGTTGGGGTCCAGTGAATGCAGCGTAGCCACGTCACCCGTCTGATGAAAATCCGACATCGAACTCTCCTTGGGCTTCCGCTCTTAGCATAAGGTCCGCGACTTTATGATGAAAATACCCTCCATCGGGTATTTGCCGACTTTGCAACTGGTTAGCGCTTGGATAGAGTAAGCGTTGAACCCCGGCAGATAACTCAAGAACGCCTGCCAGACCAGCTTTACCGGCGAGAAAATGTAGCCATACAGTGTATCGGCGAGTCCTCTCGTGTGGGGGAAGAAGCTGAACACAATGGGAAAGTAAGAATAAGGGATGAACAAAGTGGCGGCCACCCGAATCACTGGCCAGCCCGATTAAGGAATCCGTGATGCGGTCGGCGGAAAGAAGATCGAGGGACTGCGCCCGCCAGGAGCGGACTCGGGTCCCACGCCAGGAATCGAGCTTGCGATAAGTCCTCGAGAAAAAGCCCGCGCGGAACCCGAAGAGGATCAGCGCCAGGAGAGCGGTAATAAGGAGGGTAAAAACAACCCCCGGGGGAGCTTGTCCGCAATATGCTCCGTAACAGAGGGGCGTACACGGAGAAGAGGGTTTGCCCGTTGAATACCACGTTCGCTCCTCCCGTCTTGGCAGGCGGCGGGGAGGCGTCTGAGCGCCAGCGCCAAAGGACTGTCGCTGGCAAGAAGATTCCGATTACATGCCTGTTCCATTTATTCGGTGTGGGAACCTTTGCATAAACCCTTGCATAAACCTCCATCGGGAACTGAGTATAACGCGTCTCGATAGACAGATTGTAAGACGGGTTGGGCAAAGCGCTACACTATCAGCATCAAAATGTTCATCATGGTCCCGGATGAATGTGGTTAAAAGGTGGCTGTCGGATTGATAGGTGAGCCGGTGCCGCCTTCGACGGCCAGGGGAGCTGCGGTCAGCAAGAAGTCCCAACGCCGGCGCGCGGCGGCCGCTTCGCCCAGAGCCTCCAGATCGCAGTTATCGAAGATCGGCACCCCCATGGCCGCTATGGTCACCAGGTGGATCGGCAGGCGAAACCCATTGACCCCTGAGGGCATCACATCCGTAGCAAGGTCGCTTCCCAGAATTGCTACGTCGCGCTTCTTGAGCCAGGGAAGGCAGGAAGCGTGGAGCCCGGCGGAGTTTGATTCGAAATTCCACGCTCCCTCAGCCTCTTGTCTGGCCCAGCGGCCCGTGCGAATGAAAATCGCGTCCCCGGCTTCCACTCTGGTTCCGGCCGTCTTTTCCCACGCCTCCAGATCTTCGGGATAGATGGCCGTGGCCCCCCGGAGATATTTCACTCCCTGGAGCCGGGGCAGGTCCATCAACACGCCTCGAGTGAAGATGCCGTTCTTGAATTGGATTACGGAGAGCTTGGCCGCGCCTGTTTCCGCGACTTCCTTCTGCGAAAAGCCGTTGTACATTTTGCCCTTGTAGAACAGGTGGCAGAGCGCATCCAGGTGAGTCTGCGTGTAGCCGTGGTAGGCGACCGAATAAGCATCCATGGAAGCCATGGCGGTGTCCCGTTGGCCTGTCAGCAACATTTTTTGCTCAAAGGCCGGGGAGTCCCCCACTTTGACCTTGACCGCGTCGTGCGCCAGGGAGACCGACATTCCCTCTTTCACCAGGGCGGCGGCCTGCCTCTGTTTCTGCGGAGTGATCAGGTTAACGGCGCCCATCTGGTCCTGAGGGCCCCACCGTCCCCAGTTCGACAGGGAGCTCATCATCTGTTCGATGTCGCTGCCGCTTAAGCGAGGTTTTGCCGCAGGGGCTGCGAACAAAGCGACGATTGCCAATGCTAAAACCAGTGTCATGATTACGCTAGCTATTAGCTTGTTCATTTCTCTCCCCCTGAGGCCATGGCTCCCCTTTCGATTTCCCAGAACTGCCTCATTGTTCAATGAACCAGGAGCGGTGTCAAGGCGATGCTGCTGGCAAGTGGGCGCTTGACCCCACTATTGGCGGCCAGTACAATCGCTTGGGTCGCTGTCTACCGGTGAAGCGACGGAAGAGTCATGCGAGCCGCGGTAATGCGGGCTGTTGGGCAATTGCTATCGATCGAGGACGTCCCTGTCCCGCAGATCGGCCCGGACGAAGTTCTGGTGGAAACGCGGGCCTGCGGGATTTGCGGAACCGACCTCCATATTCTCGAAGGCCGCGGCTATGTCCCCGCGTTGCCCCACATACTGGGACACGAGCCGGCCGGAGTAGTGGCCCAGGTGGGCGCCGATGTCAGCGGCCTGCAGGCGGGCGACAGGGTGGTGCCCCACCTTTTTTTCTCGTGCGACCGCTGCTATTTTTGCCGGTTGGGGCGTCACCAGCAGTGCCTGAACTTGAAAGGAATTCTTGGGGTCCTGTGCCCCGGCGCCTTCGCAGAATTTTTCAAGGCCCCGGCGGCCAACCTGTTTCCGCTTCCTTCGAGCGTCCCTTTTTCAGTGGGCGGGCTCGTTGCCGATGCCGTGGTGACCGCGCTGCACGCCACCAAGCGCGCCGGCATAGAGCTCAGAGATTCGGCCCTTGTCCTCGGCGCGGGCGGAGTGGGGCAAATTCTGATTCAAATTCTTCACGCCCAGGGCATACCTGTTGCGGCCATAGACCGGTCTGAGGAGAAACTCCGCCTGGCAGAGAAAATGGGGGCCAGCCTCGCCCTGCTGGCTGATGACCCCGACATTCTTTCTGCGGTTCACCATTTCTCCGGCACGGAGGGAGTTTCGTGCGTTTTCAATTGCGTCGGCACGGGATCTTCGATGCGGCTCGCTGCCGATTGCGTGAGGCGATGCGGGCGCGTAGTCGTCATTGGAGAAGAGGCTGATCATATCTCGCTGGGCACAACCGAAATCGCCCAGCGGGAACTGGAAATTATCGGCTCCCGCAATGGGACCCGGCAGGACACGGTGGAGGCGATTCGTCTGGTCGCCTCTGGAGTCATCAAGCCTTTCATTGCGGAGCAATTCCCGCTGGAAAAAATCAATGACGCCTTCGATTGCATGCGAAAGGGAGCACTGGCCCGGCTGGTGATCGTAGTGCGCGAGTGAGGCCGATAGAACGGATCAACAAGGAGAGCTATGAAGAAACTGGTCATAACCGTTACGTGCGACTCGACGATGTCTTACCCGCGGAATCCGCACAATCCGCAGGGCATCGAGGCTCTGGCCGAGGAATATGTGCGATCGGTTGACGCCGGCGCCGCCATCTGTCACTTGCACGGCCCCTACAATCTGGACGAAAAGATCCGCGCCGATGGGACCAAACTCTCCGACCTCGATTTGCCCGGCTGGCAACGATTGAAGGATGCGATCACCGGCAAATGCCGGCCGATCATCCAATACGGCATCGCCAACGGGCGTTTTCCGCAGCGAGTGGAGCTGATGAAGCAGCGGCCCGACATGATGTCCATTTGCTTCAATGCCCACGATGAGTGTTTCCAGCCCGATCCGGATTACCCGCCGGTAGAGCTATATGGCATCCATGACCGGGAAGAGTTGGAAAAATACTGTCGCTATACCAAGGAATACGGCGTGAAACCGGAAGTGGAGTCCTTCCACTACGGGGCCGTCTGGAACGCGCGGCGCTTCATTGTCATGGGTTTGCTGGAGACGCCGGTCTGGACCACTTTCTTCCTGGGATGGCCGGGCGGGTGCTGGACGCCTCCTACTGTCGAGGCGATGCAGTACATGCACCACCACAAGCCGCCCGAGTTTAACTACAGTGTCAGCGTGATGGATCCGCCGACGCAGTGGCAAGTGCTGACGCAGGCCGTTCTGCTGGGAGGCCACGTGCGAGTCGGAATGGAGGACAATCCTTATCTCGACACGCGGGGCACCGTGGCGCGAAGCAATGCGGAGCTGGTCGAAAAGATGACCCGGATCGCCCGGGAACTGGGGCGCGAGATCGCCTCGGCGGAGGAAGCCCGGCAAATCTGTGGATTGGCTCCGCGGCCGGCGCTGGCGACCGCGTGATCCCAAGGCGGAACCCATGCAGAAAAATGCCGTGAAAGAGAGCCTGCAAGCAGGGGGCTCCGTCTACGGCACATCCCTGACCGACTGTCTGGATCCGGAGTTTGCCAGTCTTTTGCGAGCGGCGGGGCTGGACTTTTTCTTTGTCGACACCGAGCATTCGCCCGCCAATTACCACCAGATCCAGGCGCTATGCCGCGCGGCGCGGGGGGCCGGCATCGTCCCTCTCGTTCGCGTCACAGAAAACGTCCCGCACCTGATCACGCGGGCCCTCGACAGCGGGGTGATGGGTGTGGTTGTGCCGCGCGTGCACTCGCCCCGGGAAGCGCATGCCGCGGTCGAATCCATGAAATACCTTCCGGAGGGCCGTCGTGGCTTCGGGATGCGCAGCACGATCACGGACTTTCAGTGGACGAATGCGGCGGATGAAATAGCCTCGGCCAATCGCGAAACGCTGGCCGTATTACAGGTTGAGAGCCGGGAGGCCCTTTCGCAGGTGGAGGAGATCGCGGGCACGCCCCACCTCGACGTGCTGTTTATCGGGCCCTACGACCTGACGATCTCTTTGGGCATCGCTGAACAGTTCGATCATCCGGAGTTTTGGGATGCGGTGGACCGTGTCGTCGGTGCTTGCAGCAAGAACGGCATCGCTGCCGGCCTCCAATCCGGCGACATGGCGATACTGCGTGAAAGTCAGAGGCGCGGGGTGCGGTTTCTACTTTATTCGAACGACGTCACCGTTCTGTTCGAAGGCTACAAGCAGGGGGTCGCCCGACTGAAGGGCGGGCCTGAATAGGCCGCTAATGAACGTGACTAGACGCCAATGGCCCCGGCGCCTGGAGATTGCGTTCCTATCCTTTCTGGCCCTGTTGATCGCCTATTGCGACCGGGTCAATCTTTCCGTGGCGGCGCCGCGCATCATGCAAGAGTATCACTGGGACACGGCGCAAATGGGGTGGGCGCTTTCGGGTTTTTTTGTCGGCTATGTACTGTTAATGGTTCCCACGGGAATACTGGCTGACCGTTATGGCCCCAGGCGTGTGTTCGCCTGGAGCATGGCATGGTGGTCGGTATTCACGGCTCTCACGCCGATTCCGAGGTCTCTGGCCGGCCTTTCAACCATCCGGGTGCTGATGGGAACTGGAGAAAGCGGGACTTTCCCTGCCATCAACAGCATACTGGTGAGTTGGTTTCCCCGGCAGGAGTACTCCCGGGTAGCGGGATTCTGCTGGAGTGGAGGCTACGCCGGCCCCATCATCGGATTTCCCCTGGCCTCCGCTATCCTGGCTTGGTTGGGGTGGAGGGCCGTCTTTTTCGCTTTTGCCTGTCTCGGGCTGATCTGGCTTCCTTTCTGGTTGTGGCGCGCGGCTGACAATCCGGAGAGCGCGCGCGGCATTCGGGCGTCGGAGCTAGCTTATATCCAGGCGTCACGGCCTGAGCTCAGGAGGGCCGCCGCTGTGCCCTGGAAACGGCTACTTGGGCTGCCGGCGTTATGGGCGGTTTTCACCCTGCATTTTTCGTCCAACTGGTTCGCTTATGTGATGCTTTCCTGGCTGCCCACTTACCTCCTGGTGGAACGGCGCTTTTCGCTGGGAAGCATGGCGATCGGAACCGCCTTGCCTTACGTTTCTGCTTTGGTGGGTACCAACCTGTTTGGTTTCTTCATCGACCGCTTCACCGAAGGGCGTGACCGGTCGCGTGTCCGGAAGATGTTCCTGCTGCCTTACTTGCTGGCGGCGGGCTCTCTGCTTCTGCTCCCGGGCGCTTCCAGCGCTGCGGCCACCGTCCTGCTGCTGTGCGCCGCGATGGGCCTGTTAACCGCCGCGACGCCGATATATGCCAGCAATACTCTGGATCTTGCGCCGCGCTATGCGGGCACCGTCGTAGGCATGCAAAACTCCGTGGCTAATCTCGCAGGCGTCCTGGCTCCGGTCGTGATCGGCTATGTTGTCAAGGTCAGCGGGTGGAACACGGCATTCTGGCTGACCGCCGCCATTAACGGCCTGGGCGCTCTGGCTTTTTGGGTATTCGGGAAAGCGGAGAGGCTGGTGGATTGAATCAATGGCTGCACCTTTCGATGCCGTCTCTTTGCGGCAATTTACCGTGGATATTTTTCAGGCTTGCGGGGCGCCAGCGGCGGAAGCCGCCATCGTCGCCGACCATCTGATAGCTGCGAGCCTGATGGGATACGACACCCACGGGGTGATCCGCATCCCGCAATATGTGGAAGACGTGAAACGAGAAATCATCCGCCCTGGCGCGCCGCTGCAGGTTACTCGGGAAACCGAGACTACGGCCGTGCTGGATTGTGGATGGAACTTTGGCCAAGTGGGCGGGGTGCGGGCCATGGAGCTGGCGATTGCCAAAGCCCGGCGGTGGCACGTGGCCATGATCGTGGCTCGCCGCTCGAATCACGCCGGGCGTCTGGGCGCCTACACTCAGATGGCCGCCGAGCAAGGGCTCCTGGCCATCGGCGTGTGCAACTCACCGCGGCACGGTCACTTTGTTCTTCCTTGGGGAGGCCGCGAGGGCCGGCTGGCCACCAATCCCATTTCTTTTGCCGTTCCTTCGGATTCCGGGGCTCCCATAATGGCCGACTTTTCCACTGCGGAGACGACGGAAGGCGCCCTTCGACTCTATCGAAATCTGGGCAAGCCGCTCCCTTCCGGCTGGATCGTCGATGCGCAAGGCCAACCCAGCACGGACCCTGCCGATTTCTATGGACCTCCGCAGGGAGCGATTTTGCCGTTCGGCGGGGGCAGAGGTTATAGGGGATTTGCGCTCTCTTTACTGGTGGAGGTCTTGGGCGGGCTGCTGGGCGGCTCAAGCATCACGATTGATCAACCCGGAAACGGGCTGGGCTTTATCGTGATAGACGTCTCGACGTTTCTAGCCCCGAGGGAGTTTGCCGAGCTGATCCGCGAATTGCGTGCGTACATCAAGTCCTCCCCTCCTGCTTCGGGCTTCGACGAGGTGCAGCTCCCCGGCGAACCCGATTTTCGAACACGCCAGCAGCGCCTGAGACATGGTATACCCATCGACAAGAAAACGTGCGAACAGATCCGCTCGGCCGCGGCGTCGGTCGGCGTCGCGTGGAGATCCGCCGCCAGTTCGGAGCCTGAGATATGAGAGGGAGCAGCATCACCCTGGAAGACTACACGCTCGAGCAGGCGCTTCGCCTCTTCCGCGATGCGGGCTTCGACAGCCTGGAAATGTGGAAACATCATTTGAAGCGCTGCAAAACGGACGAGCTGCGGCAAAGCTTTGTAGCGTATGCCAAGGGGCTGGGCATCTCCATGGGCGGATTCAACGCGGTGGGCGAAGACTATTTTCAGCCATTTGGGACGGATCAGCAGCTCGAAGCAACTTTGCAGGGATTAAAGGCTGACATGGAGTTTGCGCTTTCGCTGGGCACACGCGATGTCTTGATCTGGGAAGGAAGGGCCCCGGCTGGCACCACCGAATCGGAGTGGCTAAATCACCTCTTGCCCAGGTTGATCGAGCTTTTTCGCGGGGTACTGGCGTTTGCCGAACCGGCCGGCGCTCGGTTTTTAGTGGAGCCCCACCCTTATACGGTAGGCATGAGCGATCGCCTGATGATCAAGCTTTACGACACCCTCGATTCGGCCCACTTTGGCATCACGTACGACTTTTGCCACTACGGCGTCGGCCGAAAAGACGACTACATTGACGCCATCCGCGCCCTGGGACCGCGGATTCGCCACATCCACTTTTCTGATTCCGACCAGAGAAGCTCCGAGCTTCACTTCCCTCCGGGCAGCGGCTGGATGAACTTGCAGGGAATGCTGGAAGCTTTCAAGGGCATGGGCTATCGGGGCACGATCACGCTGGACCTCTACGGCTATCCCTTACCTGTCCAGGCCCTGCCCCTCAGCCTGGTAACCGATGGAGCCGACGAATCCCAGAGCCACGAGTTCTAGGATAGGATCTCCGTGAACAGCAGGATCTCTAGTACCGATCACCAGTAGGGTACCAGACAAAAGAAAGCCAACCACTCCGCACGCTATGCTCAGTCGCCGGACGCCCTCCGATTCTGTGGAGAGGGCCTTCCATAAAAAAGTCGCCTCCCAATTCTTCTGAAGACTCACAGGGATCAAGCCTCCGGCTCTTCGATGAGAGTCCTCAACTCCACTCTATCCAGCGGGAACTGATTCTCCTTCGGCCTCTTCATCAGAACCAAGCAATCGCTGGACGCGGGCGCGCTCGACAGAATCGAGTTGCGGGGAAGGACGCTAATAACCTCCCAGCCCTCGGCACCATCCGTGTTGAGACTGGCGCTCGCCTCTTCCAGGTTGCGCATATCAAGTACAGCAAACTGGTATTCCCACATGGCCGAAAGTATACATCCTCAGAGC
>JACQDG010000044.1 GCA_016201185.1 Acidobacteriota bacterium
ACGGGCTTGGGCAAGCGGCTGGCCTTTCTGTTCATTCGCGCTTTCGGGCACAGAACACTGAGGCTGGGTTATGCTCTGGCGGCTTCCGAGCTGGTGATCGCGCCGGCGGTTCCCGCCAACACGGCGCGTACGGGCGGCATCCTGTTCCCGATCGTTTCGAGCATCGCCCGGGTGTGCGGATCGCGGCGGCTGGGCGGTTTTCTGATGCTCAACCAGTTTCACGCCACGATCATTCTATCCGCGATGTTCTTGACGTCCATGGCGGCGAACCCGATGATCGCGGAGCTGGCGCGGAGCACGGCTGGCGTGAAGATCAGTTGGGGGCTGTGGGCCGGTGCGGCGCTGGTGCCGGGCTTGGCGTCGCTGGTGGCGATTCCCTGGATGCTCTACCGTCTGCACCCGCCGGGGATGGCGGAATCGCCCCAGGCCCCGGCCGAGGCACGCCGCCAACTGGAGCAAATGGGGCCGATGAGCCGGGCGGAGGCGTGGCTGGCTGCGGTGGTCGGTTGCTGCCTGCTGCTGTGGACCACGACGCCCCTCCATCACCTCGACGCCACCACGGTGGCCTTCCTGGGGCTGGCCGTCATGCTGCTGGCCGGGGTGATGCGGTGGCAGGAGGTGATCGCCACGACCGGCGCGTGGGACGCCATGCTGTGGTTCGGCGGGCTGATCGGCATGGCCGACTGGCTGGGACGGCTGGGGGTGACGGAATGGTTTGCTCGCGCGGTGGCGGCTCGGGTGCACGGGCAATGGCTGTGGGTACTTGTGATACTTTCGCTGGCTTACTTCTATTCCCACTACGCTTTCGCCAGCATGACGGCCCACGCGATGGCCATGTACGCCCCGTTTCTGGGGGTAGCCGTGGCCGCCGGGGCGCCCGCCCTGCCGGCGGCTCTTTTGCTGGCCGTCTTCTCCAGCCTGAATGCGGCGATGACCCACTACTCGACCGGGCCGGCCCCGATTTATTTTGGCGCCGGATATGTGGATCAGGCCACGTGGTGGAAGCTGGGGTTCGTCGTTTCTCTGGTTCACCTGACGATATGGCTGGGGCTAGGCCTGTCTTACTGGAAGCTGATCGGGATCTGGTGAGAAGTCTTCACCGCAGAGACGCCGAGGGCGCGGAGCTCCGGAAATTCATTTCAGCGCAATCACCAGCGTTCGGTACGGCTTGCTGCCCGCGTTGATCAGTTGCGGGGCATGGTCGCCCTTGTCGTGCCAGATCACCTCGCCCGACTTGCGGTTCACCCGCTGCTTGGCCCCGGTGGCCGCGTCCACCCGGTCGTAGGCGCTATCATCGAGGAAGACGATCACCTGGTCGGTGGGCCGGACGTATGGCTCGCGCGGCACGCCGGGCAGGTAGGTCATTTCGGTAACGGTTACCCGCGGCTTTTCGAGCTTCACCACCTGGGGCAGATCGGCAGCACCGGGAAGGGAGTAAACCACCGCCAGGGTGGCGGTTACGAAGACAACAACAGTGAGGGCTGTCTTTTTCATGGGCTGGTAGTTTCCTGCCGGAACAGTATGTCATAGGTTGCAGCCCGCAGACCCGCTGGGGCCGGGAATGTGATACAGTCTCGGTTCCCGATTCCCATGTGGCAGCAAAACTATCAACCTGTCGCCGGCAATTTGGGCTATTCGACACTGGTAGCGGCCATACCGCTGCTAGTGCTCTTTTTCATGCTGGGGGTCCGGCGCAAGCCGAGCTGGATGGCGGCCCTGTCGGCGCTGGCGGCGGCCTGGGCTGTGGCTCTGCTGGTCATTCGGATGCCCTTCACGCAGGCCCTCGCCGCCACCCTGAACGGTGCGGCTTTCGGCGTGTTCCCCATCGGGTGGATTGTTTTTTCATCCATTCTGCTGTACCGGATCACGGTCGACACGGGCAAATTTGAAATCATTAAGGACTCGGTAGGCTCGCTCAGCGACGACCGGCGGCTCCAGGCGCTCCTGATCGCCTTTTCCTTCGGCGCTTTTGTCGAGGGGGCGGCGGGGTTTGGGACGCCGGTGGCGGTGGCGGGGGCGATGCTCGCCGGCCTGGGGTTTTCGCCCTTCTATGCCGCCGGCATCTGCCTTCTGGCGAATACCGCCCCGGTGGCTTTCGGCTCGATCGGTATTCCAATCGTCACGCTGTCGGGTATTACCGGCCTGCCGCTGCATCCCTTAAGCGCCATGGTGGGGCGGATCTGCGCGCTCATTTCCCTTATCATCCCCGCGTACCTGGTGGTGGCCATGGCGGGGGCCAGGGGTGCAATGGAGGTTTGGCCGGCGGTGGTAGCCTGCGGGGCGACTTTTGCCGCCGTGCAGTTCAGCGTCTCGAATTTTCTGGGACCTGAGCTGACCGACATTTTGAGCTCGCTCACTTCGATCGGGGCTATGGTATTGGTGATGAAGCTGTGGCATCCGGCGCGGATCTTCCGCCTGGAAGGCGATGCGCCCCTGAGCGGGACGGCGCGGAAGCACTCCGGCGGCGCGATTTTCCGCGCCTGGACGCCATACATCCTGCTGGTCGTGTTTGTGCTGCTGTGGGGTTACAAGCCGGTGAAGGCTTTGCTTGAAAAAACGACGGTGCCTATCCCTGTGCCCGGGCTCCACCGCATGGTGACGCGGATACCCCCGGTGACGAAGACGCCTGAGCCTTATGCCGCGGTCTATACTTTTAACTGGCTGAGCGCGGCGGGAACTTCCTGCTTCCTGGCGGCGGCGGCCGCGGCGCTCCTGCTGGGCGTGCGGCCCGGAAAGTTCGCTTCCATTTACGCTGCCACCCACCGGCAACTGGCGCTGCCGATGCTGACCATCGCTTCTGTTCTGGGGCTGGCATTTCTGATGAACTATTCCGGCATGACCTCCACGCTGGGCCTGGCCTTCGCGACGACCGGCGCCGGGTTTCCCTTCTTCAGCTCCCTGCTGGGGTGGCTGGGGGTTTTTCTCACCGGCAGCGACACCTCGTCCAACGCGCTGTTCGGAAACCTCCAGGTAGTTACTGCCAATACTCTTGGGATCAACCCGGTGCTGACCGCCGCCGTCAACTCGAGCGGCGGGGTCATGGGGAAAATGATCTCGCTGCAAAGCATCGCGGTGGCCGTGGCAGCTACGGAAATGACCGCCGCCGACGAGGGCA
>JACQDG010000298.1 GCA_016201185.1 Acidobacteriota bacterium
AAATTGCGTAGAACTGGCCGCTCCGCCGGCGTAATAGTTTATTTCGCTTTGGGGCTTGACTTCACTGCGGGCGGGTCCATAATACAGTTAGAGAATTTGAATAAGGTCAGGCGGAAGACGCCGGACGGCACTCCACCCGAACGGAGCGGAGACCCACCCGATAGGTGGCACTAGGTCCGGCAGAGTCTTCCGCCTTTCTTATTTTCTAAGGGCGGTTCAGCCGGGCCATTGTGTTCATCGACGAAGCGAGAATCTACATAAAAGCGGGCGACGGGGGTGACGGGTGCGTCGCTTTCCGGAGGGAAAAGTACGTCCCGCGGGGCGGACCCAGCGGAGGCGACGGCGGCAAAGGGGCCGACATAATCGCGGAATCGAGCCTCCGGCATAACACGCTGATCCACTTCCGCTTCCACCCGGAGTTCCGGGGCGAGCGTGGACATCACGGGGAAGGCAGCGGACGGACGGGCCGCGACGGGGAAGACACAGTTTTGAAAGTACCCGTGGGGACCCTGGTTTACGACGAGGGGACCGGGGAGCTTCTGCACGATTTTGCGCGGCCCGACGAGCGGGTGGCGCTGGCGCGAGGGGGCCGCGGGGGCCGGGGCAACACCCGCTTCGCCACCTCGACCCACCAGGCGCCGCGGGAATTCGAGCGGGGCTTTCCAGGCGAGGAGCGCCGTTTGCGGCTGGAGCTGCGGCTGCTGGCCGACGTGGGCCTAGTAGGGTATCCGAACGTCGGCAAGTCCACTCTCATCTCGCGCCTCTCGGCCGCGCGCCCCAAGATCGCCGACTACCCCTTTACCACCCTAGAGCCCCACCTGGGCGTGGTTTACATCGACGAGTTCAACAGCTTCGTCCTGGCCGACGTTCCCGGGCTGATCGAGGGGGCGCACCATGGCCACGGCCTGGGCGCCCGCTTCCTCCGCCACCTGGAGCGGACCCGGCTGCTGGCCCACATGATCGACGTGAGCGACGAGAGCGACCGGGACCCTGTCCAGGACTTCCACGTGATTCTGCGGGAGCTGGAAAGCTTCAACCCACAGCTTGCCCAGAAGCCCACTCTCGTTGTAGCATCCAAGATTGACGCGGTGCAGAATCCCGAGCGCCTTGAGAAGCTGGGAGTTTTCTGTCGAGACAGCAACTTGCCCTTTTTCCCGATCTCGGCGGTGACTGGTGCGGGTCTCGATGCGTTGAAATTCCGGATGGCTGAAATGGTGCGGGAGGCGCGCTGGGAGCAGACGGCAAAAGCGTGAACCTGGCGATTTTCGGCGGCACCTTCGACCCCATTCATACCGGACACCTGGAAGTAGCGCGGGCCGCAAGGCGGGAATACTTTCTGGACCGTATCCTGTTCATTCCCGCCAGCCAGCCGCCGCACAAGCCGGGCCGTTGCGCGGCCAGCTACGAACACCGCCTGGAGATGGTCCGGCTGGCCTGCGCCGAGCACCCGGCTTTTGTGGCCTCACAGCTCGAAGGCCCGGCCGGCGACGGGAGCCGCAACTACACCATTCAGACTATCCGCCGCGTGGCAGCCCACTTGAGCCCTCACGACCGCCTGTTCTTCATCATTGGCGCGGACGCTTTCGCCGAAATCACCACCTGGTACCGCTGGAGGCAGGTGACCATGGAGGTGGAGTTCATCGTGGTAAGCCGTCCGGGATACACCCTGGATGAATCGGCGCTGCCCCCTGGCGCCATGGTGCATTGGCTGCGCTCGGTCCATTCCAACGTTTCCTCCACGGAAATTCGCCGCCGGCTCGAAAACGGTCAATCGACGCGCGGGATGTTGCCTGCCCCGGTGGCGAGGTATATCTCCCGGTCCCATTTGTATCGCCGTGGAAGGGTCGGCGCGCGCCGCAAAGCCGCTGTCCAGTAGGCCAGCCAGCCCGCGCTGGCCTGGAACACGCTGAGATCGGTGCCGGCGGGCTCTACCGGATAATGGGGAGAGATTCTTGTTATAGGACTACTCGAAATCCTTAGAACTGTAAAACAGTACCGAAGTTACGCTTCACAAAAGTGCGTTTCGGGCTTAGCATGTGTGTGGAGCCTGGAACCCGCTCCAAGGAGACGTTTCTTACGAGGTAGACGGTGCGAAACGCCGGTCCACTGATTCTAATAGCTTTGGTCATCTTGGCTGGGACGGCGGTGTATTTGCTGTGGAACCCGCAAAGAGGCCAGTTCGGCGATCTGTTAGGGAAGGCCACCAATCGAGCGACAGCTCTCGCGAAGAAACCCGAAGCTGCTCCCGAGCCTCCCAAGGAAATAGCCAAGAACAAAAAATCGGCGAACAAGAGCACAGGAGAGAAAGGCGCCCGCAATAGCCGTGAGGCGGCCGATCCGGAGGAAAAAAAGATCGTTACGGCGGAGGTGATGCCGCCAATCGTATTGGCTCCCGCGCTGCCGTTCCCCAGTGCTTCCGAGATTGCGATCGGCATGGACAGGGCCAAGCTCCTAGCCCAGTTCGGCAAACCCGCTATGAAGACTACCGCGGTGGATGGGGATCGGCTACTCGAAACCTTCGTCTATGTGCACAGAGACCCGAATACGGCTACCTTCGTGCTGTTGCAGAACGCCCGGGTGGTCTCCGCCCATACCACCATTTATTGAAAATGAACAGGGTTTCCGAGGCAGCGGGTAAATCTCAGAGGGGAGCGGGAGTAGAAACAGTTACTCGTATGACCGAGCTTCTTAGTCTTATAAGTACTAGTATCATTGGTACCAATAAAACAACAATGGGCCTTGAGTTTTCCGGGTGGCTCCCGTAGGCTGGGAACTTGACTTTTGCGCGGCTCCGGACCGCCAAGAGTATTTTTCTGCATCTTCCCATCGGGCTTGAGGTTCGGCGACCGAGGGAAACCAGGCACGCACCAAAGGGTGGCAGGCGTGAGCGAAATGCTCCAGCCCTCAAGGACTGATTTATGAAGAAGGCGCGAGTAATCCTGATCTTGCTGGCTGGCTTGACGGCCGCTTCCGCAGCACCCTTCGGAACGAATTATCCTTTGCTGGGCGAGTACAGCGATCTGGCCCTGGATGAAGCACGTTCGGTCGTTTACCTGGCCAATTTCACGGCCGGCCGCATCGATGTTTTCTCGCTCGCCAGCAAGGGCCTGCTGCCGCCAATTCGTGTGGGGATCAATCCTTCCGCCATCGCACTTTCGCCCGACGGGCGCAACCTGCTCATTCTGAATTTCGGCTCCGAGTCGCTGTTTATGGTGAACCTGGATTCCCGGGCGGTGCAGACGGTGGCTCTTCCGGAGAGCACGGTTCCCGGGACTCCCAATCTGCCGCGGGCCGCCGCCTTCGGTTCGGACGGCGCGGCCATAATTATCACCAGCAGCCGGGTCGTCAAGTATGATCCGGCCACCGGCCAGTTGACCGTGCCATCCGGGCAGTGTCCTATAACCGTTCTAGGCGGATTGCCTGTGCCGCAACCTACTTCTCCAGCGGAGATCGTAAACGCCAGGCTGGCTACTTCTCAAGACCGGAACACGATATTCGCGGTCGGTTCGCTGAACCTCAACCTGTTTTTTGCGTTTTATTTTTCGG
>JACQDG010000045.1 GCA_016201185.1 Acidobacteriota bacterium
CTGGACGTGATCTTTTCGGCTCTGGCTTCAAGGCTCAGCCTGTATTCCCGCCCCGGCGTCACCGCAAAATCGTGGGTGACCCCGGCGTAGAAAATGTTCTCCGGGCGAACAAACTCCATTGCCAGCAGGTTGCCTGCGCCCTCGCTGCGCCGCTCCGCCCAAACCCCTTCCACCGGCCGGATCGCCCAATCGAGGCCGTAACCGAGCGGTGGTCGCTCCAGACTCCCGTTGACAAAGCCCTTATCCAACGGAGAAACCACTTCCCACAACCGCAGAGCCGGTTTGCTTCCTTCGGCCCGGAAGAGCCGGTCGAAGGTCTCCCGGATCGCCTCCGGCTCAGGCGCTTCGCCGGGGCGAGACCGGGTCCGGCGGAAAACCTCGGGCAGCGCTTCCCACCGGCCGCGATCGACTAAATACTGGAAATACTCTCGCAAACTTCCCTGACCTTCCGCCAGCTTCTCCAGGATCCGGCCAGGTTCCAGGCGGGCATTCCAGCAAACCTCCCACACGGCGCGCCGCCATTCAGGGGCCTGCCCAATCAGGGCGCCGAAGCGTTCCATGGCGCCGGCCCGGTCCCCCAGCCGGAGCCTCAGGTTGGCGGCCTCCCACTGGCCCTGCCGGTTGTAAGGCTCGAGCTTCTCCGCGAGCGCCCCGGCGGCGAGCGCGGTTCCACGCTCCCCCCGCGCCTCCGCCGTTTGCGCCAGTTCGCTCCACACCGCGGCGGCATAGGGATTGGCCGCCAGGGCCTGACGAAAAGCCTGCACGGCCTGGTCTGCCCGGCCCTCTTCGAGCGCCCGCCGCCCGGCGGCGTAATACGCCTCGGCGTTCCAGCCGTCCAGGCCCCGGGGCTGGCTGGAAGCCACCGGCGCCGTCCATAAGCTCAGCGTTACCAGGGCCAGGGCGAACAAAAAGGTTGCAGCCCTTCCGCAGCGGGTCGCCGCCTGGCGCTGGCCGGTGCTGCTGTCGAGCGCCCCCGCCGCGATTCCCATGAGCGCCGCGAGCAACCACAGAATGGCCGGCATGCGCAGAGGAAAATCGGCCGCCGCGTGCAGGAGAATGGCACCGGCTCCCGCCAAAGCGCCCAACGCCGCCGCCCTGCGCTCCGGAGCGGCGCTCTCGAGCCTGCGAAACTGCCGGGCCAGAAAGATCCCTGCCCCTGCAACCAGCAGCGCGCCGGCCGGAATTCCCCACTCCACGGCCGTCTCCAGATACTCATTGTGCGGATGATCGATGGAGTAGGCGGTGAGGTAAGGATGCGACCGGCGAAGAGCGTAAGGAAAGGCGCCCGCCCCGGCCCCGGTCCACGAATAGCGCCCCGCCGCGCGAACGGCATCGGCCCACATGGCCAGCCGCCCTTCTTTTTCCGCGGCCCACGCCTCCCGGCTCCAGCGTTGCCCCAGGCCCGCCAGTCCCATCCCGGAAACAATGAATATAGCCGCCAGCGCCGGCGCCACGGTTCTCCAAGCCGAGCGATGGGCCCGCCACTCGAGACTCGCCACGAGCAGGGTAGTAAAGGTAAGGCCCAGAATTCCCATGCGCGAGGAGGTACAGAGAATGGCCACGGCCGAAAGCAGTGCCGCCAAAGCCGCCATGGCGAACCGCCTCCCGCAGCGGCTGCCGACAAGCCCCAGCGCCAGCCCATAGCATCCCGCCAAACATGCCGCTGGGACGCGGGATCTAGCGGTATTAATAGGTACTGCCGCAGGACCAGCAAGGACTCCGCCACGGCCAGCGCCAGAACGGCGGCGCTCAACCAGCCGATGCCCTGGGTAGACCGTCGGCACAAATCCCGGGCCAGCACGAAAAGAGCCGCCGCCGCCGCTGCCGTCAGGAACGCCCGCAGGGTGGCATAAGGATAAAGGCTGATCGTGGGCCTGACCCGAATCCCGGCCACAGCAAACTCGGCGAGCTCGGCGGCCCGCTCCGGCGCCAGCAAGGCCAACAACCATGCCGGCAGCGGCGCCAGTTGCACGGCCATCCAGCCCAGGCCCAGCACGGCCCCCAGCGGCAAAGCGGCTCTTCCTGCGCTCCGGAACCGGACCACGCTCCAGCCCGCCAGCGCCAGAAATACCCAAGCCTCGGCCAAGGCCTGGCTTTCGTTCTTCGTCCCGACCCGTTCGAGGGCCAGCCACAGTAAGGGCCCCGCCACCGCCGCCGCAAACAATCCCGGCAGCACGCTTCGCTTATACGTAGTCCCGTCACGGGTCTGGTAACAGCGCGTCGGCGCCGCGGCCGCACAATCCCGCACGCTTTGAATATCGGCAGAACCGCGCTGCCTCGGAAGAACATTAAAGAGATTGGCCGAAACGCCCGATCATACAGGTAACGGGGCAAGGAGAAACAGAAATGAAAGGTCTCTCGGTCACGATGGTAATGATGCTGATCTCTTCCTCCGCCGTGTGGGCGGCCGAACCGGAGTTCATCGGCAACCTTCACACCGCAGGCATTGTGCTGACCAACTCGGTTCCCCTGCCGGATGGCGCCACGGTGCGGAGCGGCGATCGTATCTCCACCCAGCCGGGCGCCGTAGCCCTCATCTTCCTCTCCTCGCGAGGCCGCCTCGAGCTGCGCTCTAATTCCGAGGCGCGGCTGGGCAACGGCAGCGTACAGCTCGAGCGCGGTGTCGTGGCTTCGAGCCATTTGGCCGTCGAGGCGGGCGGCTACACCGTTCGTCCACAAACCCCCGGCTCAGGCTGGTTCGCAGTCGCCAGGCGGGAAGGCCGCGTGGCGGTCGCCGCCCATCGCGGCGCTGTGCTGATCGTTTCCGCCGGCGCCCCGCCCGTTGTGGTCCCGGAGGGTTCTCTCGCCCAGCAACGGTCCGAACAATCACCGGCCCAGGAACAGCAGATCGAGCAGAAAGACCAACAGAAAGAAAAGCCCGCCAGACAAACCGCCGCCAAGAACGCCGGCTGGACCCTCGGCAATATGAGCCATGGCGCCAGCGTGGCCCTCGTGGTGGGCCTTGGTCTTGGCGTGGCGGCCGCCTCCGCCGGAGCCGCCATGTCCCTACAAAGCGCCAGCAGCGGCCCCAGCAACAGCCGCTAGTCCTCTCTGCTCACCGCTTCCGGATAGCCGGGGCGAGTTAGCAGTCCTGCCGACAAACAAACCAAGTCTCAGTTGATAGGCTTCCCGTGTACGTCGATCGTAAACGGCTTTTCGTCCGGTTTGGACCGGGCAAAAAGGGAGTATTCGCCACAGCCCCCGGCGGCAATCTGAAACACCGGCGGCAGCACGTTCGTCGGCAGATTGTAGGTGGGCGTCTCTTTTTTCCAGACCGTGGTCGCCGTGCGCAGCGCCGCCCCAACCGCGGGAAACAGCGCCTGCAAACCCGGCTCCTTGATCTTGATCAGGCTGCCTCCGGCTGCCGCCCCCGCGCCCCACGAAGCATATTCCAGCCCCAGCAGCACCTTGCGCTGCCAGCTCGTCCTCGTCATCGCCGCCATCTGCTCCTGGATTTTGGACGGCAGCACCGGGCTGATCTCGCCCGACGCCGCCGCATAGACCAACCCTCCGGAGAGCGTCACGTTTTGTTCGGAACACACCTCCACACCGTATTGCGTGATCCCTGGAATCACCGCAGGCTGCGGCATGAGCGTAGCGCGCACCTGCGCCCAGGCAGCGCTTGCTGCCAGAAACAGTAGAAACGTTCGAATCATGTCTTCCCTCCGTCTGCCCGCCGTCGCGCCCTCCGTCAAAGAGCTGATTACTCCGGCTTGCGGGCCTGCGTCGGCGTGTGGGCGCCCAGCGGAACCTGAGCCGGGGAATATAGCCACGGCGGCACAAACGGGTGCGGCTTGTCAACGGGAAACCCGTGCTGCAGCAGGTCATCCTGATAATCGGCGATGAAGCCGTTGGTGGCTTTGAGAATCGTGTCTGCGGAGGAGATCGCCCATCTCAGCCTCGGGGGATCCGTGAGCGGGCTGCCAGGGACCAGGCCGAAGTAGCCGTACTTCGTTTGGAAGAAGATCGGCTTGGGCACGTCGAATTGCGCCAGCAGGTCGAACTCCTTTGCGGCGTCCAACGGGTCGGCGCCAGGCGGCAGGTCGACGATCGAGATGAACTCCTGCTTCAGTTTTTCGCAGCGATCTCGTGCCGCCTGATACTGGCCGTATGTCATGCCACGCTTGTAAAACTCGTCCAAGCTCGGCAGAACCCCGTAGATCAGATCGAAACCGGCCGGAGGAGGGGGCGGCGGCCCTGCGGTCAGCCATGGAGTCGGGTTAAACGGAGAAATAAACCACCACTTGCCATCCGGCCCCAGACCGTAATGGCCGCCGTTCTCCAGCTTCCAAGATTCGGGAATAGTATCCTTACCTGTCAACATTTGGTTACTCTCCTTCTGCCGGGTCACAACGGGCCGGCAGCTGTAAGTCTTGGCTCCGGTTGATCGATCTGCTGGCTCAACCAACCAGGCCGCGCTACCGCTGGAACAGCACCATCGGTGGAACGTTGGTAATCACCGTTGTCAAGGCCCCGCAGCTAGACGGTAATACACCGGCGCTTCCGCTGTTGCCGGCCTGGGCATTGAGCTTTGTTGAGCCGTTGTTCAGCATTGCCTGAGCCTTTGATTCTGTCCCCAAAGACCGCAGCGTGAGTGTCGTCGAGTCCGTTGTCATAGCCACCCAGTAGGTGCCGGCGTTCAATGTTATGGGGCCGCTTGTGACAGTCTTCGAGTAGACGCCGGCGGTATTGATGTCCGGCGTGCCGCCGGCGCTCATCGTTCCAGAGCGCATAACGAGAGTGTTACAGGCCGCGTCATACAGTCCGATTTCAAGGCTCTTGCTAGCGCTGCTCGTTGCCACAACCTCAAACGTGATCTGATTTATGCTGGCACTGAACGGCAGAACGAATTGCCAGACCCTCACTACGTTCGCAGAAAACGTCGCCGTGGCCCCGCTGCCTTGCGGCTGCTGGATCACGATGCCAAAGAAATAGCCCTGGTTTAGAGTGTTGACAATCTGTGGTTGATCCGCCACGACCATGGACCGATACGATGGCTGCGCTGCCCCTCCAGATGCCGGGCCGGCCTGAAACGTGTTGGCGCTTTGATTGCCCCGCGTGACGGTGAAAGTTCCATTCCCGGTTACCGGCGAGCCCGAGACGCTGAAGTCGGACGGCATCGATAGGCCAACGCTGGTCACCGTACCGCCTGAATCGGCGGCGCAATTTGCGTTCCCGCTGGCCGCGATTCCAGTTGCGAAACTGCCCGCGCTGCATTGGGTCGGCGTCGCGGCCAGCGCTGACGCCGTGCTCGCATTGCCGCTCACCGCGGCGGTGATTGTCCCGGCGCTGAAGTTGCCACTAGCGTCGCGCTTTACGATCGTGCTGGCGGTATTAGCGCTCGGCGCCGCGTTGGCGGCATTGGCTCCACGGGCCACGTTCGACGCCGTCACGCCGCCCACCGTCGCCACAGTCGGGTTCGGGTAAGTCCCGCTCAAGTCCCCGGCCGCCGCTGGGCCGAAATTGCCCCGGATGTCCGGGCCAAAGAGGTGGATCGCATAGCTGCCCGCGCTCGCGTTCGTCGATAGGACTCGCCCGAGAACCTGTCCGCTGGCCGGGTAGCTCGGTCCGGCGTCATGGCACTGGCCGCTGGTTATCGAGCTGATGCTTACGTAATCCCCCGCCGTGGTCGCCCCGTCGAAGTCGCAGGTCACTTGTCCTCGCGTTCCGACCTGCGCTTGCCCGGTCGTCCCCGCCCCGCTCACCGCCACCCCGATCGCCCCGCCGGTGTCGGACGTGCTGGTGATCACCACCGTCGAGGGAGCGCCCGTCAGTTTCGCCAGCCGGTTCGCCGTCGTTCCTGTGACGCTGGCATTGTTGTATTGCACCAGCAGGGCATTCGTGCCGAGCTGCAGGTTTCCTCCGAGGTTGCCGGAAATCGTGGGAGTGTTGATGGTCGGGCTGCCCTGCCGCACCACGGCCCCGGATCCCGTGGTCCCATCGATCAGGTTCGCCGCCGCAGGCTGGGCGCAGTTGGCGTTGCCGCTGGCGGCGATACCCGTGGCGAAGTTGTTCGCGCCGCACTGCGCGGGCGTAGCCGCCAGCGCCGTTGCCGTGCTGGCGTTGCCGGCGAGCCCAGCCGTGATCGTCCCGGCGCTGAAGTTCCCGGAGCCATCGCGCCGGACTATCGTGCTGGCCGTGTTATTGCTTGTCGCTGCATTGGCTGCGTTGACCCCGCTCGCCACGTTCGCCGCCGTAACCCCGCCCACCTGGGCCACGGTGGGATTCGGATAGGTCCCTGCCAGGTCCCCCCCGGCCGCGCTCGACGGGGCCGATGTTCCGGACCGGTACCAGGCCAGCAGCGCGTCCCCCGCTTGCGGCGTCGCCGCGGCGGTGAAGGTGATTGTGCCGCCTGCCAGCGTGTAATCAATGCCCGTCTTCTGCACCACGCCGTTGCGTGTCAGCACCAGGCTGGCCGCCGGGCTCGGCCCGGGCGAAAGGGTGAACACCGTGTTTGTCCCGTCGATCGTGCCGCTCGGCGTTACCCCGTCCTGGAACACCGGCACGCTCACGCTGCCACAACTGCCTCCTGCCGAGACAACGTTCCCGTTGGTGTCGAATTTCGCGCAGTCGTCCGTGGCCGTTGCCCCCGTGAACATCTGAAACTGCGTGCCGGTCCCGTGCTTCTGCCCCGCGGGCGGCTTCAGGAAGCCGCTCGGGTCCACGCTGGAAAGCACATTCCCGGAGCCGTCCTGCCATTCCTGCAAGTTCGTCGTTCCCTGCCCTGCCCCCGCCTTCACCCGGATGCGCGTCGCTCCTGTCGTCGGCGTCGGGTCGTTCACCAGCAGAGAGATGTTGAACTGCATGTCTCCGGACCGCACGATCTGCAGCGGCGTGTCTTTGAAGTTCCCACTGTCGTCGTAGCGGTTGAAGTTGTACGCGTTGGCGAACGTCGACATGGAGAAGCGGTTCAGCCCGTCCACCTGGAAAAATAAGCTGGTGGCCGTCTCCCCGGGCCGCGCGGAAAAGAATGCTTCCGGGAAGAACACGCGTCCGGTGGAGGTGATCGAAGCCAGGAGATTGTCGTTGCTGTCGTGCCACTCCTGCAGGCTCGCCGCCTGTCCCGCCGCCCCCTTTACCACTAACCCGATATTGCTGGCGGCGCCGGTGTTGATCGTGTCGCTGGTGTTTTTCAGGGCCCCGATGCTGCCCGGCGTGACCGGGTCGCTACCGCCCGAGGCGTGGGTCGGGGCGTGCGGCCCCAGTTTCACGTCCGTGCGGTCCAGCGCGGCGTTGTCCACGGCGATCAGGCCGCTGGTGAAGTTCGCGTTGTTCCGCTGCGACAGCGACGTGCCCGAATTCTGAAAGGTCTGGTAAAAGGGGCCGGCTCCGCCCGCCGACTGCGACTGCGCCCAGGTCAGGTTCCCTGTTCCGTCCGTTTGCAAGACCGTCCCCGGCAACCCGTCCTGCGCCGGTAGCGTATAAGTAGTGCTGCCACTAAGAGGCGGAACCCGGAACCCTACGGCGTTCGGCCCCGTCCCGGAATGCAGTTCCAGCAGTGGACTGTTTCCCTGCCCCGCCCCGGCCCGCAGGATCTGCCGAGTCGCTCCGGTTCCCGCCGTGGCATCGTATACCTCCAGGGTCGAGGTAGGCGAAAAGAGAACTGCACCAACCCCCGTGTTGCCGCCCAGCGTGTAAATGTTCGCGGGAGCCGGTCCCGCGCCCGCCGGCGGCGCCGGGGCCGCCGCGCGAACCTGCCCGACCCGGATCGCCGTCGCGCTCGGCGGCACCACCCACGTTTCCATATAGCTAGTCTTGCCGTCCAGCAGGTAGTTCACCGTGTAGCTGCCACCGTCCGGGGATGCATTCCGGTTCGGGACCAGCGCCACCCGCAGCACCCCGTTGACCACCCGCACCGTCAGGGAGTTACCAGCTACCGCGGATCCATCCGCCGCCGTGAATCCCTTCCAGCTCACCGTGATCTGCCCGCTGGCCGGCGATCCATCGGCATTGTAGAGCGTATCTTGAATGATAGTTGTTGTAATACCTTCAGCAATCCACAACCAGCACAGAAGACCTGCCGCCAGGCGGCTCCAACGACCTCGCCCCCGCCGGATCACCGGCCTGTCCGCGATCATGCTCTGGCCTCCGAAAATGAAAAACCCGAGCCGGTGCGGCTCGGGTTGGGTCGGAACTTCCTCTCCCTCAGGTTACCCTTGGCCTATGGGGTGCGGCCCGCAGGCCAAAGCTAGGTCGTTGATTCTACATTCGAAATTTTTCCGCTTCTCCCGTGACTGCATGACAGCACTGTAGCCATGGCGGCGGATCCGCCGCCGGCCCGTGCTACCCTTTATCTTTATGCGCCATTTTGCCTTTCTTGTTCTATTCGTGTGCCTGTCCGGCTGCCAAAAAGCCCCGGACTCGGCGTCTACAGCAGGCGATCTCATTTCCGCCGGCCGCATCGCCGCCCACGTCCGTTTTCTCGCTGACGATGCATTAGAAGGCCGCGGCGTAGCCACTCGCGGCGAGACCCTCGCCACCCTCTACATCGCCTCGCAATTCGAACAGTTCGGCCTGGAACCGGCCGGGGACAACGGCACATACTTTCAGCGCGTTCCCCTGGTCGGTGTGGAAACTCTGCCCCCTTCGACCCTGGCTTTGAACAGCCGCCTGCTCCAGTCTTTCGCCGACTACGTGGCCGTCAACAACCGCCAGCAGCCGGTCGCCGAAATCAATGCGCCCGCCGTCTTCGTCGGCCACGGTATCGTCGCGCCGGAATTCCAGTGGAACGACTACGAGGGCGCGGACGTGAAGGACAAGATCGTCGTTCTGTTCACCAACGAGCCGCCCTCGACCGACCCCAAGTTCTTCGGCGGCCCAGCCCTCACCTATTATGGCCGCTGGACCTACAAGTACGAGGAGGCCACCCGCCAGGGCGCGCTCGGCTGCCTGATCGTGCATACGGACAAGACCGCCGGTTACGGCTGGCAGGTGGCCCGCGGCCTGTCCAACGGCCCGCAGCCGTTCTTCAAGCTGGCCGAAGGCGAGCCCGCCCTGGCGCTCGCCGGCTGGGTCACCGAGGACGTCGGCAATCAGATTTTCGCCTCCATCGGGAAAAGCGTCGGCGATCTGCTGGCCCTGGCCGATTCCCGCGGCTTTCATGCGGTTCCCCTCCCCGTCCGCTTCCGCGGCCGCCTCAACAGCCGCATCTCCGTTATGGACTCGCGCAACGTGATCGCCAGGCTGCCCGGCAGCGACCCCAAGCTCCAGGACGAAGCGGTTCTCTACACCGCCCACTGGGACCATCTCGGAATCGGCCCCGCCGTCAATGGCGACTCCATTTACAACGGCGCCGTGGATAACGCCACCGGCTGCGGCATATTACTGGAAACCGCCCGCGCTTACTCGATGCTGAATCCCAGGCCGGACCGCTCCATTCTCTTCGCCGCCGTAACCGCCGAGGAAGGCGGCTTGCGCGGCTCGGAATACTATGGCCGCCACCCGGTGGTTTCCGCCGGCAAAACCGCCGTCGACCTCAATTACGACGGCCTGTTCCCCTTCGGCCGCACTGCCGACATCACGCTGGTCGGCTACGAGCGCACCACTCTTCGTAACCTGGTCGAGCAAACCGCGAAGCCGCTCCATTTCAAAATCCGCCACGATCCCCACCCCGAGCAGGGGCACTACTACCGCTCGGATCACTTCAGCCTGGCCCACGTCGGCATCCCCGCTTTTTCCCTTGGCGTCGGCGTGGAGTACATCGGCAAGCCTCCCGGCTGGGGAGAGCAGGCTTTCGAGGAGTACAATACGCAGCACTACCACCAGCCGTCCGACCAGTTCGATCCAAGCTGGGACTTCTCAGGCCTCGCCGAGTTGGCCCGCTTCGGCTTCCGCCTCGGCATCAAGGTGGCGAACCTGCCCCAGTTGCCGAGCTGGGAGCCGGGCGAAGAATTCCTCGCCGCGCGGGAGAAGTCGTGGGGTCATTGAAGGCTGCGGCATACACGCAGCTCTCGCTCCCCCCGTCTTGACATTTCCCGATTTTCAGTCTGCTCCTGAGAGCACAGTCGGTGGCCCTACCTTCGCAGGCACCCGACAGATCAGATGCTTGCCCGCAGGGACCTCTTGATGGAAAGTGACAATCGCCATGGAGTCGGGTAGCGGCACGCTATTGAAGGCGCCTGCCGTTTTCTTGGCCACCTGTACTTTGCGCCAGAAATTAGTGCAGTCCGCTTCATGCGTGTCACGAGACGACAGGACAACGATCTCGGGTTTGCCTTTCGGATTACAGAGCTGAAAAACTTGCGAGATAGTCCGGTCCTGGCTAATTCTCAACATCGGCAGCCGAAAGCTGCTGGAGGAGGCCCGCGCATCAGCGGCGGCCTGGTTAAAGAAACCATCCCAGCCCATCCAGTATTCCCTATGAGCACTCGGCCCTTCAAGAAAGACTGCCTTGTGTTCAATCCATTCTTTCCTGGTCCAATAGAAAGGGACAGCGAAAATCAAAGCCACTAGGGCGCAGACACGTAGGAAACGGTTACCCCGTAGTGATTCCAGGACAAAATCAACCGCGCAGCCGGCTGCAACCGCGATAGCGAGGAAGCTCTGGTAGCCGTAACGAGAAACGTAAAATGCCCCGGCTGTTCTGATTACGAAAGTGACAAATGCAGGAATTGTCGTCAGGGCCAATGCCGTGATGAGAAACCGGGAACGAGAAGGGCGCAATAAAAGCAGAAGCGCTAGCCATCCGAGAGCGGTCATTACCAAGACAAGAAAGGTTGGGGTATGGCGACTCACCAGAAACCCGAAAAGAAACATCGTGCCCTGCAAGCCGTGCCAAAGCTGAGCAAGGGTTTGGAAGGCGGTCCTCGGAAAACCCTGGGCACCGAGGTCGGCATGGAATCTCGGCAGACCCCATCGCATCCAAAGGCCAATTGCCAGCATAAGGGGGATACAACATGCCAACCACGCCGCCACATCGCACCCGCCCCTGCGCTCCCTGGGCCGGCCCAAAAGGTAGTAACCGGCCAGCACGCCCGGGATCGCCGAGGCTGCCGCCAGCGAATGCAGACCGACCGCTGCTACCAGGTAGAGAAAGCACCCCGCCGCCCAGGTCCACAGCCTGCCGCTGTGCAGGCGGATTACGCAACAAACCGCCCCTAAAAGGAATGGGAGACTCAGGACGTAAGTGTTCTGCGAACTGATGACCATGGCTTCCCAGCCCCAGGTCTGCCAGGCGAAGAACAAGGCGACGACGAGCGGCGCCTCAGCCGTTCGCAAGTAGTGCTTAGAAAGGACAAAAAGAAGAATCGCGCTGCTCAAATGCGCTAGGATGGCCACTCCGTACATCCAGTGGAACCGGGCAGGAAAGTGCAGATCAAAATACAGGCGGAGTAACTTGTAAAGCGGTAGGATATGCGGCCCTTGTGGCTCCAGCAAGCGGTGCCAATTGCCGGCCGCCAACGATTGGCTTCCCAGAATCAGAGTGGCGTCGTCCGAGGCGATGATATAAATGTCTGCCAGCGGCCACCAAAGCATGACGGAACCCCCCAGGATGGCCGCCAACAGAAATGCCGTCGCCAATCTCCGGGAGTTAGAGGCAATAAAGTTCCACCCGAATCTCCAGCGACGGGGCGATGCCCACTTCATAGAATGTGCGGACCTGTGGGAAAAGCCTCCATGCCACCCTCGCCCGTCCTCGTTTCCATCAGGTAATGTTCGAGCGTTTGCCCGATCAGCGGCCCAACTCCCTACCAGTACTTCAAAATGAGCGCCTTCGTCTTTTTCACCCCTTCCACCGGATCGCCCTTACCTTCGTACTCAATGGAGATGGGACCCTTGTAGCTGGTTTTCTTCAGCATTGCGAGCACGCGGGGAAAGTCGATTTCAACGGCCTCTCCATTTGCGTCGAACTCGAAAACTTTGACATGGGTGGTCAGCGCGTAAGGCGCCACGATCGGGATCTCTTCGTATCTCACGTTGTTCGGAAAGTTGCCGAAGTCCACCAGCGACCCCACCCACTGCGGGTCGGTCTGCTGGATCACCTTCACAATCGTGGCCGCGGTCTTCGAGACGCCGCCGTGATTCTCGATCGAGATCTTGACATTTAATTCCCGGGCCAGCGGCAACAGTTCCTTAAAGGCCGCCACAACCCGGTCCAGCCCCATTGTTTCGTCGTCGGCCTGCTTGCCCGTGCCGCCGAGGTTCACCCGCACCAGCGGCGCTCCCAGCCGGTGCGCCACCCGCAGCTTCGTCTTGTCCTCTTCGATCTGCGCCCGCCGTTTGGCTTCGTCCGCCGTCGCCAGGTTTCCTTCCATGATGAAGCAGGTTACAATCCGGTCAGCCTTCTTCACAGCCGCCTTGATTTGGTCGACATAGGCGTCGTCCAGGCTCTTGAAGAACATGTCGTTGTAAGAGATGCCCTTGATCCCCAGTTCCTTGTAGAATGCCGGGACCGTAAGCATGTCCAGCTTCCCTGCCTTGATCAGGTCGCGAAAGCTGTACGTCTCGCAAGC
This sequence comes from Acidobacteriota bacterium, assembly GCA_016201185.1. Lineage (GTDB taxonomy): Bacteria > Acidobacteriota > Terriglobia > Bryobacterales > JACQDG01 > JACQDG01. Next base: position 12,453 of record JACQDG010000045.1, read on the forward strand.
CAGGATGTTGCCCCCGCGCAAACGCGCATCATCCGCCCACGCCAATGCGCCAAACACAAACAAGAGCAGAATCCTCGTTCTCATAACAGCGCTCCCTTTCTTTTCCTCTAGAATCATAGCTCGAAATCGCCAGGGGATCGGGTCACCCCTTCCCGCTGCCTGTGTTACCATGAGTGCTTGCCAGGTTCCGGGCCCCGTGCAGCGGGAAGCTGCGAACCCCGCCAGGTCCGGAAGGAAGCAACGGTAGTGGCCCCTCCCGTGTGCCGCGGGCCACCCGGAGCTTGGCACGAGAGAAGGCAGCACCCTCCCTTAGCGTTCTCCAGGCATGTACCAAGTCATCGCCCGGAAGTATCGGCCTCAAATCTTTGCCGAGCTGGTGAACCAGGAGCACGTCCGCCAGACGCTCGAAAACGCCCTGGTCCAGGGCCGTGTGGCGCATGGCTACATATTCGCCGGGCAGCGCGGCACCGGCAAGACCACTGTGGCCCGCATTCTGGCCAAGTGTTTGAATTGCCAGCCGGGCGCCAGCCCCACTCCGTGCCTGGAGTGCGCCAGTTGCCGCGAGATTGCGGCTGGCAACTCCCTCGACGTGATCGAGATCGACGCCGCCTCCAATCGCGGCATCGACGACGTCCGCGAACTGCGGGAAAACGTCCGTTACCGCCCCACGCGCGACCGCTACAAAATTTTCATCATCGACGAGGCGCACCAGATCACCGATGCCGCCTTCAACGCCTTGCTGAAAACCCTGGAGGAGCCGCCCGAGTGGGTCGTATTCATGCTCTGCACCACGGAGGCCCACAAGATCCCCACCACCATCGCCTCCCGCTGCCAGAACTTCACCTTTCGCATGGTGGAATTTGAGCGGGTGGTAGAACGGATGCAATGGATCTGCTCCCAGGAAGGCATCGAGGTTGAGCCCGACGCCCTCTCCCTCATCGCCCTGGCCGGAGACGGCAGCATTCGCGATTCCCTCTCCACCCTAGACCAGACCATCGCCAGCTTCGGCAAGCTTCTGCGCGCCGCCGACGTGCGGCAATTGCTCGGGGTCGTATCCAGCATGGCGCTCGACGAAGTGGCCGCCGCCCTTCTAGGGCAATCTTCGGCCCGCATGCTCGACCTGGTCCAGGAGCTGACCAGCCAGGGACAGAATCCCCAGCACTTCTGCCGCGATCTGGCCCGCTTCCTCCGCAACCTGCTGGTGGCCCGGGTGGCCGGCGCCGACTCCCGCCTGATCGCCGCCACCAGCGAGGAGCGCAGCCGCCTGGCCTCACTCACCCCGCAGTTCTCGGAAGAGGATCTCACCCGCTACCTCCAGGTAGTATTGAATCTCTACCGGGACCTGCAGCACGCCCCCCATCCGCGCTTCCACCTGGAGATGGGTTTGCTCAAACTGGTGCACGCCGGCCGCCTCGTCTCGATCGAGCAAGTCCTGGCCGGGACGGAACCGCCGGGCCGCCCGGACCCTGCGCCGGCCGGCGCCAAGGCGCCGAAGGCGAAGACCGGCGCTCTGGCCGCCCCGCCTTCTGACGACCTGCGCCAGCGCCTCACCGACGCCCTGCGCCAGAAGGGGGATCACTTTATCGGCGATGCCGTCGAGCACTCCCGCGTCGAGTCCACGCCGGCCGAGGTGATTTTCCACTGCCCGCCCGACCTGCAATTCTCCCTGGAATCGGCCGCCCGCGGCCTTGCCCAGCTCTGTGAGACCCTGCTCGGGCGGCGCGTCAAGATCCGTGTTACACTGGCGGGTCAAACAAATACGCCGGAGAATGTTTCGTCCGACGACACGCGCGCCCGCGCTCTGGCCCACCCCCAGGTCGCCCGCTTTCTATCCGTGTTCGGAGGGCAGGTCCGCGAGGTCCGCAACCTGAAGGAGACAGAATCGTGAAAATGCCCGGCAACATGCAGGCCATGATGAAGCAGGCCCAGAAAATGCAGGAGCAGCTTCAGCAGCAGGTGGCGGCCATTCGTGTCGAAGCTTCCACAGGCGGCGGCATAGTCACTGTAAAGATGGACGGCCAGAAGCACGTGCTGGAAGTGAAGATCGATCCCGAAGCCGCCGGCGATGTCGAGATGCTCCAGGATATGGTTCTCGCCGCCGTCAACGAGGCCGCCAAGAAAGTGGATGAGGAAGCCCAGTCGCTGATGGGGGGCATGCTGGGAGGGCTGGGCCTGCCGCCGGGAATGTTCTGACTCCTGACTCCTGCTTCTTATGCCCGATCTTGCCGAACCGATGGCTCGTCTGATCGACGAGCTCAAGCGCCTGCCCGGGGTGGGTCAGAAGTCCGCCCAGCGCATCGCCTTCCACCTGCTGCGTCTCCCCCGCGAGGAAGTCGAGCGCCTCGCCCATGCCCTGCTCGATATGAGGGAGCGCGTGCGCCTCTGCTTGGTCTGCAACAACATCGCCGACGGAGAGTTGTGTACTATTTGCTCTGATTCTAGTCGTAATCAAAAGATTTTATGCGTAGTGGAAGAATCCCACAACATCCTGGTCATCGAGAAAACACGGCAGTTCAACGGGTTGTATCATGTTCTGCACGGCTCTCTGTCGCCTCTGCGCGGCATCGGGCCGGAGCAGCTGAAACTGAAAAACTTGCTGGAAAGGCTGCAGAAAGTTACGATAGAGGAGATCATTGTCGCCACCAATCCAACGGCAGAGGGAGAGGCGACTGCTGTTTACCTTTCGCACCTGCTGAAACCTCTGGGTGTCAAGGTTACTCGTATCGGCATGGGGATTCCGGTGGGAAGCGATCTGGACTTTGTTGATGAAGTAACGATGCTGAAGTCGATCGAAGGCCGCAAGGAGATTTGAACGTTTGCGGCCGACTCTTTCCTAGGAGCTGGAATGAGCACGATTCTGAACGGCGCACCTCCTGAAACCGAGGCCCTTCAGCCCGAGCAGGAAGTTCGAGTTCCCTTTCCGGGCATTCCGACCGGAGTCGGAGCACAGCGCCGCCACCACCTGCGAGGGTTTCGCCGTGGCCGGCGGCCGGGTGACCAACTTCACCTCCGGCCAGGGCCTGATCCTGATGAAGGAGGTCCTTTACACCATCGCCGGCAAGCGGCTTCCGATAGTTTTCCACATCGGCGCCCGCGCGCTGACCTCCCACTCCCTCAACGTCCACGCCGGCCACGATGACGTTTACGGCGTGTCCGACTGCGGCTGGGGGGTTCTCTTTGCGCGCAACGCCCAGGAGGCCGGCGACCTGGCGCTCATCGCCCGGCGCGTCGCCGAGGACACTGAAACTCCCTTCCTCAACGTCCAGGATGGTTTTCTCACCACCCACACCATCGAGAACGTCCGCCTGCCCGAGCCGGAGATGATGAAGCTGTTCGTGGGCCATCCTTCCCGCCGGCTGCGCAACCTGATGGACCCGGCCATCCCGCTGATGTCCGGCGTGGTGCAGAACCAGGACAGCTACATGAAGGGCAAGATCGCCCAACGGCGCTATTACGACCGGGTCCTGCCGGCCCTCCAGTCCGTGATGGATGAGTTTAACGAGATGACCGGCCGCCGCTATGACGTGGTAATGCCTTACCGGCTGGAGGACGCCGCGTACGCCATCGTCGGCTCCGACTGCATGCTGGAGACCGCCGAGGCGGCCGTGGATTACATCCGCGACCACGGCGTGAAAGTGGGCCTGCTGCACCTCACTTGTTTCCGGCCCTTCCCCTCCGTCGAAATCGTTCAGGCGCTGCGGCACGTGAAGGCCATCTCGGTGCTGGAGCGGCTGGATGTCCCGATGATGCAGTCGAACCCGCAGTTGTGCGAGCTCAAGGCCGCCTTTGCCGACGCCATGGCGGAGACGCCGGGCTATCCGCTGCTCACCCACATGCCGTGCTTCTACGGCGGCTCGGCCGGGCTGGGCAGCCGCGACGTGCGCGCCGGGGACTTCATGGCCATCGTCGAGAACATGCGCAGCGCGAATCCCCGCCTCTATTTCACCGTGGGGATCAAGCACGAAACGGCCCTGCCCGTGAACCACGACCCGGACGTGCGCGGGCCCGGATCCTTCTCCATGCGCGGCCACTCGGTGGGCGGCTACGGCTCGGTGACCACCAACAAGGTGATCGCCACCATCGCCGGGGAAGTGTTCGGCATGGACGTGCAGGCTTATCCCAAGTACGGCTCGGAGAAGAAAGGCCTGCCTACGACCTATTACCTGACCATCGCCAAAGAGCACATCCGGGTTCACTCCGAGCTGGAGCGCGTCGAGTTCATCCCGCTCAATGACGTTAACGCCTTCAATCTGGAAAACCCGCTGGCCGGACTGAGCGACAACGGCATGGTTTTCGTGCAGAGCCAGAAGATCGACTCGGCCGAGATCTGGAACGCGGTCCCGGCCTGGGCCCGCAAGATGATGCGGGAGAAAAACATCCGGCTTTTCGCACTCGACACGGTGAAGATCGCCCGCGAGGTCTCCTCGCAGGCCGACCTGCAGCAACGCATGCAGGGCATCGTGCTGTTGGGCGTCTTCCTGCGGGTCACTCCCTTCCAGGCCCAGAGCGGCATCAGCGAGGTGCAACTGTTCAAGGGCGTGGAGAAAGCCCTGCGGAAGTATTTCGGCAAGCGCGGCGACCGGGTGGTCGAGGACAACCTGAAGGCCGTGGAGCGCGGCTACCACGAGCTCATCGAGGTGCCTCGGGATGTCATGCTTTCTACCGCCGCCGGCGACAAAGCCAACGCGGCCTTGCGGGTCATTTAACGGAGAAAAAAGACAAAACGACATGACGGAGCCCATTGCAGTACCTCTGGAGGCCCGGCAGGAAGATTACCGGGTGAACGTAGTCGATGTGGCCGACTTCAACGAGCGCGTGGTCGGCGCGTATAACAACGGCACGGCCGAGAGAGGCCTGGAGGCCGACGACCAGGTGGCCCGCAGCATCGTCCCCGCCGGCACCGGCGCGTTGCGCGATTTCAGCTACATCGCCCCGGACATCCCCGAGTTCATCACCGAGAATTGCGTGGGCTGCATGGAGTGCGTCACGGAGTGCCCGGACACGGCCATCCTCGGCAAGGTCGTCGATCCCTCTACCCTGGAAGAATACCTGGGCGGCATCACCGACGAAGAGCTGCGGAAAAAGATGACCGAGCAGTGGGGCATCACCAACAAGTACTACACGGTGCTCGAGAAGAAGGGCGTGGGCGGCGGCAAGTTCGGCATCTTCATCGACCCCACCAAGTGCAAGGGCTGCGCCGAGTGCGTCACGATCTGCGACGACAACGCCCTGAAGATGATCGCGAAGACGGACGACGTGATGCTCAACTCACGCAAGAGCCATCGCTACTTCAAGAACATCGGCCCGTCCGCTACAGGCTTCCTGTATGGCCGGGAGAACATCGGCATTGTCGCCGCCACCGGCTGCAACACGGTCTACACCTCGACCTATCCCTACAATCCATATCTAGTGCCCTGGACCAACTCGCTGTTCGAGAACGCGCCGGCCGACGCCATGGGCGTTCGCGCCCGGTGGGACCAGCTCGGCTGGAA
>JACQDG010000299.1 GCA_016201185.1 Acidobacteriota bacterium
ACGGCGGCGGCGGCCCCGGCGACAAACAGTACATTCAGAATGTCGGCGCCGATGATGGTGCCCACCGCGAGCTCGCCATGGCCGCGCCGCGCAGCAGCCAATGCGGTGACCAGCTCCGGCAAGGAGGTTCCGAAGGCCACGACCGTCGCGGCGATAACGCTTTCCGGCACATGGAGCCGGTCGGCAGCTTCGATCACGGCTGGAATCAACACCTGGGCCGAGAGGACCACCAGCGCAAGCCCCACGATGAGCTTTGCGATGATGAGCGGAATCGCCGCGGCCACGTCCCGCTCGTGGACCTCCAGCAGGGCGTCTTCTTGCACCCAATCCTGCTGCACCCAGCGCGCGGATACCCAGAGATACGCCGCCAGGGCCAAGAGAAAAACGAAGCCGGCCGCCTGAGAGAGATTTCCGCCGGCGGACAGAAAGCTTTCCGGCCATCGCCAAGGGAAGCTCGCGGCCACCAGGGCCAGCGCAGCGCCAATTTGTACCCACCCCTGGCGATTGACGATCCGGCGATCCAGCCGGAGCGGCGCCATTATGCTGATGAGCCCGAGAATCAGCCCGGTGTCGCAGATGATGGAGCCCACCGCGTTGCCCAGGGCCAGGCCGGGGCTGCCCTTGATGGCCGCCAGCACGGAAACGGCGACTTCGGGGGTAGTAGTGCCAAGGCTGACGATCGTGGCCCCGATGATGCTCTTGGGAAGCCCGGAACGCTCGGATAGGGCTACGGCCTCGTCCACCAGCCAGTCGGCGGCCTTCGCCAGAGCCGTCAGGCTGACCAGGATGGCGAGGCCGAGGCCACTCCAATGAAGCTGTTGGTAGAAATGCCTTAGGGCTTCTTCCATGCGGTAGGCTGTATAGGATCGAAGGGAGTACTTAATATTTTGTTCCGAGTCCTGCAATTATTCCATAAGCCGGGTGGACCCGCCAATTCGAAGAGTTTCGCTTCGCCCCTAGCGGCTGGCGTTCGAATTCCCGCTGGGGCTTACTGCTGCGCGCTACTTCTCGCCGTGCCCATCCGCGAGGAGAGCCCCTGGGCCACATTATGGACTTTTCCCGCCATCCTCTTGGCTTCCATGCTGATTGCCTGGGCCGCCGAATCGGCGCAATTTTTCGTCGCCCAGGGGCTGGCGCTGGCCATCCTAGCCTGGCTGCAGACCTTGCCCGAATTCGCGGTCGAGGCAGTGATCGCCTGGAGGCAGCAGATCCACTTGATGCTGGCCAACCTCACCGGCGCATTGCGCCTGCTGGTGGGCCTGGGCTGGCCGCTGATTTACTTCACGGCCGCGGGCTTTCACAGGTACAAGACGGGACGCCCGCTGCGGCGCATCACCCTGGCCAAAGAGCATGCCGTAGAGGTTATGGGCCTGGCGCCGCCGCTCGCCTACTTTGTCTGGATCTGGTGGAAAGCCTCCATCGATCTCATCGATGCGGGGGTGTTGATCGGGCTCTATATTGCCTATCTACTCGCGCTTCGTCGCATTCCGCCGCAGGAACAGGAACGAGTTGAGGAGATGGAGGCGGTACCCCGCTTCATCATGACCCGGCCGCCACGGCGGCGGAGCGTCTTGATCATCGGCTTGTTCCTGGCCGGAGGAATACTAATCTACTATAGCGCCGAGCCGTTCCTGGGCAGTCTCCTCGCCGTATCCTCAGCCCTGGGCATTTCCAGTTTCGTGTTTGTGCAATGGGTTGCGCCATTCGTGTCGGAGTTTCCGGAAAAGGTCTCCGCTTTCTACTGGGCGCGCACGGTGGACAAGGCCCCCATGGCGTTAATGAACATGGTGAGCAGCAATATCAACCAGTGGACCTTGCTGGCGGCGATGCTGCCCGTGGTCTACTCGCTGAGCCGGGGCGCCGTTTCTGTAATCCCCCTTGATGCTCAGCAAGAGCTGGAGGTTCTGATGACCATAGCCCAGTCCCTGATCGGGATAGCGTTTCTCATGAACATGGAGATAGCCTGGTGGGAAGCGGGGTCGCTGTTCGGCTTGTGGGCGGTCCAGTTTGTTTTGTCGCCAATCCCGCCGGGTCCCGGAGCGCTCGGTTGGCTGGCGGGCCGCATTCACCACGCGGTGACCTGGGTCTATCTGGGATGGTCGGCAGTGGAATTTCTGCGGCTGCTGGCGGGAAAACGTAAGGTGGCGGCCGTCACTTCGTTCGTCGAGCTCTGGCGGCAGCACAAGCCAAAGAAGGTGGAGGTGTAGGATCAGGCTAGTGTCTCAAAACGGCGCCCGGTGTGTTCAAGACGCGTGCCGGCGCTCTCCCAGCCCGCATTCGGCGTGCACCGCGCGCACGGCCTTATCCAGGGTGTCCCGCTTCACCACGATGGCAATAGTCAGCTCGCTGGATCCCTGGGCGATGGCAATGATATTGATCTTTTCGCGGGAGATGGCGGTGAACAAGCGGCCGGCCAGACCGGGGGTCCCGCGCATACCTTCGCCGACAATCGCCAGCAAACCGACGCTTTCATCCACCTCGATGGGGTACAGGTACCCGTGGGCCAGCTCCAGCGCCAGGGCCGATTCCAGGCTCTCCCGGGCCATCTCCAGCTCCTCTTGCCGCACCAGCATGCAGAAATTCTGCCGGTAACTGGAGCGGGAGAGCATCAGCACCTCGACATTCACCCTGGCCAGCGCGTCCAGCACCCGGGCCATGATCTGCGCTCCCTGCATGGAGGCGTTCACCGCCTCGATGGTGATAAGGGCCACGCGGGCGAGCGAGGTGATGGCCCGCACACCGCCGGCGTCGCGGATCTGCGGAACAATTTTGGTGCCCGGCTTGTGCGGGGCGAAGCTGTTCTTGCTCCACACCGGGATTTGCTTTTCCACCAACGGCGCGAGGGTTCGGGGATGCAGCACCTTGGCCCCGTTGTATGCCAGCTCGGCCGCTTCGTTGTAGCTCACCTCGTCCAGCACGGCTGCGTCAGGCACTACACTGGGGTCCGCAGTCATGATGCCGTCCACGTCGGTCCAGATCCAAAGTTCTGCGGCGTCCAGGGCAGCGGCAAGAATGGAGGCGGAGAAATCCGAGCCGCCGCGGCCCAGGGTCGTGCGCCGTCCGTCGATAGTGGCCCCATTGAAGCCGGTGACCACTGGCACGGCGCCCGATTCGATCTGAGGCAGCAGAAGGTTACGGGCCCGCTCCCGGGTCTTATCCATGATGGGCGACGCGTTGCCGAAGGTGGCGTCGGTGAGGATCGCTTCCGAGCCGTCCACGGCCCGAGCAGGCAGGCCGCGTGATGCCACCAGCGCCGCCATCAGCAGGGCCGAAAGTTTCTCTCCCGTCGCCACCGCCTCGTCAACCGACCGCGGCGGCTTTTCGCCCAGCATCAGGATGCCCTGGCAGATGCGCTCAAAGTCCTGGGTCAACGCTTGAATGCCCGCCAGAAGCGATTCTTGTTGTGTCTCGGGAAACAGGGCCCGCGCCACTTCCCCGTGCTGCTGCTGGAGCTTCCGGATGTTCGATTCCAAACCCTCGCGGTCGCCGGCCTCGGCATGGCGCATGGTATCGAGCAGCATATCGGTGACCCTGGCCATGGCCGACACCACCGCCACCACCGGCCGGTCCCAGCGGGCCTGCACGATCAGGTCCGCTGCCCCGGCCATGCCCTCGGCCGTACCGAGGCTCGTTCCCCCGAATTTCATCACC
>JACQDG010000046.1 GCA_016201185.1 Acidobacteriota bacterium
AAAACGTCCGCAGAATTATGTGCCCAAGCCCCGCTATCCTCGCCAGCATGTTTCCCGAGGGCCCCCCAATTTCAGAGGCCTCTGCCGCGCGCGTCGCCAGACCTGCAGCCACGCGTAGTTCGAGATGTCAGGGAAGCAGGCTTAAAACATGTTTCACCGGACCATGCTTTTCCGGTGAAACACGAGCAGGCGGTCCTGCCACGGTAGTTCAGGAAGGCGTGGCAGTCGTTTCTCGTGGACCTGTTGAGAAAAACCAGACCGGAATCTTTCGGCGCATTAAGACCCGCCTCAGCTCGTTTGGTTCGCGGCCTAGCAACCGGCAGCAGTAAGCAAAACTAAACCACTCTTCGCCGGTGTTCTCGATCCAACGCCAAGCCTCTTCTCTCTTCTTGGCGGACCTGGATTGGAGGTCCGCAATAGCTTGCACCAGGACAGAACCGGCCAGTCGCTGAACCCCTCTGAGGCTGTTAGATTCTTGATCCGCAGTGATCATTGGCAAACTCACCTCCGACCCGCGTAGCGAGTCTCCATGCTCCAGTTTCCCACACAGAGCGAGAGCTTGACCATAGATCGGAGGTGCCGAATTGGTGCACAGTCTTATACCTTAAAGATCGTAAGGACTTGGGTACTAATCAATATGGATTCCCCCTAGAATCTGCGGCCCAGGAAAGCTCTACGCAGGGTTTTTTGGTTAGGATAAGCCGTGTTCTGGGAAACATGCCACTTGGGACACCATTGTGAGTGTGCCTATGGTTGTGCATTAGTAGCCACCGCCGCAGAAGCGATGCCCCTGGGCCACACACGCGCCCACGAGTGCACCTACGGCTCAGACTCGCGATCAGAGCGCAGCCGCGTCAAACGCCTGATCGCGCCGATGCCGGCCGCCGGCCCCAGCGCCAGCACCGGAAAGGCCGCCGCCCACCCAAGACCCGCTTCCAGAATGGGGACGGCCTGGATCGTCACCCCCATCAGCAGGAATCCCAGCGAAGTCTGCAGCGTCAAGGCCGTCCCCACTGAGTGGCGTGGCGCCACCTCCGTGACCATGGCGCTGAACTGAGCCGAATCGGCCGGCGCACCATATTACGGACGTAAGTTCGTCAGCTTGAGGGTCTTCACGATCCATGCCCCACGCAGCTTGGAATTTGGTGAAAGCGGGGCTCCCACAGTCAGTTTTCAACATACAGGAACAGCCGCATGAAGGTCAACCGGAGCGTCCGGTGAGTGTATCTTCGGTGAAGTGTTTGCAATCAGTCCGGGACGCCTGTATTCTTGGGTGCACTGTATGAAGGCGGCTCTCTTTGCAGTTCTGGCAATCTTCACCGCGACCTTCGCTTTGATCTGGATAGTGGCGATTGCCAGCGCATGGCGGGAGCGAAGACCGCCGGGAAGCGCTCCGCGAAGGATGCCAACCTTGCTTGATGCCGCGATCGGCCTGGTCACGAATTTCTTCGATACGCTGGGGATCGGGTCTTTCGCGACCACCAGCTCGCTCTTCAGGTTCTGGGGCCTGGTGCGGGACGAGCAGCTCCCGGGAACGCTGAATGTCGGCCACGCGTTCCCGTCGATACTGCAGGCGTTCATTTACATTGCCGTCGTTCAGGTGGATGTGGTCACGCTAACACTGATGATTGCGGCCGCGGTGATGGGGGCCTGGCTGGGCGCCGGGGTGGTCTCGCGCTGGCCGCGGCGAAAGGTCCAAATCGGGATGGGGATTGCGCTGCTGACCGCGGCCACGGTCTTGCTGCTGACGCAACTGCAGTTGCTTCCGGGAGGCGGAGACCGCCTGGGGCTCACCGGAGCACGGCTTCTAGCCGCAGTGGCGGCCAACTCCGTGCTGGGAGCGCTGATGACCATGGGAATCGGCCTGTACGCGCCCTGCATGATGTTGATCTTCCTGCTGGGCATGACTCCCCGGGCCGCCTTTCCGATAATGATGGGATCCTGCGCCTTCCTGATGCCGGTGGGGAGCGTGCAGTTCATCCGGAGGGGGAGCTACAACCTGAAGGCGGCCCTGGGACTGAGCCTGGGCGGCGTTCCGGGAGTTCTGCTCGCGGCGTTCCTGGTGAAATCACTTCCGCTCGGCGCGATCCGGTGGCTGGTGATGGCAGCCGTGGTCTATACGGCCGTAATGATGCTCCGATCGGCGGTGCTGGAACGGCAGCAGGCCGAGGTGGCCGCAATGCCGGCGAGTTCATCGGCGAAGTGAGCGGGAGGCCGGTCACCTCACGGAAAGGACGGGTTCGCCGAGGACGTCCATCCGTGGCGCGATTCCGAGGCCCGGCCGAGGGGATGTGGTCAAGCGCCCGTTGCGGCGCTGCGGCGCGCCTTCAGCGATGCTCACCGTGACATAGCTGTTGAAGTCGGTGGTGGTGAAGAGGAGTTCCGGCGGCGTGCTGTGCGCCAGATGCGCGATCGCCGCCGTGACAATGTCGCCGCCCCAAGTATCCTCGATGGTTAGAGCGATGCCCAGAGCCGCGCACAGGTCGCGGATCTGGCGCGCGCGGGTGAGGCCGCCGACCTTGGAGATCTTGAGATTAATGATGTCCATAGCCTGATCGCTGGCGGCGCGAACTACGATGGCGAGATCATCGATGATCTCGTCGAGGATAAACGGGCGAGCGGTGCGGCGCCGAACGGTTAAGCACTCCTCGTAGGTTCGGCAGGGCTGCTCGATGTAAACGTCGGCATGACCCACGGCGTCGGCGACGCGCAAGGCTTGATGCTGCGTCCAGCCGGTATTGGCGTCGGCCACCAGAACGTCGCCCGGCTGCAGGCGCTTGGCGACGGCAAAGATACGCTCGATGTCGGCGTCGGGATCGCCGCCGACTTTCAGCTGAAACTTTGTGTAGCCTTGCGCGCGATACTGTGCGACCATTTCCGCCATCGCTTCCGGCGTGTCCTGGGAGATAGCGCGGTAGAGGGGGAAATCTTCGCCGAAGCGCCCGCCGAGCAGCGTGGTCAGGGGCTGGCCGCATACCTTGCCGAGGATGTCCCAGCAGGCCATATCCAGGGGCGACTTGAGGCCGATCAGGTGAGGGGCCAGTTCCGCGATCCCCGCGCGGACGCCTGCGGCGTAGGCAGGAAGATATGCCGAGCCGAGCGGGCAGATCTCGCCGTAGCCGGTGACGCCGTCGTCAGTCGAAACGGCGACGACGGTCGAGTCGAATACACGAACCGCGTTCCCGCCTGACCACTTGTAGCTGCCTTCGTGCAGCGGAAGCTCCACACGGTAGGCATCGATCTGAGTGATGCGCATGGGCCCAGGAGTCCTAGCGTAGCATGGCGGTCAGGGGACCGTGGCATCGTGCTTCCCAGCGATTGCTTTGAAGGACAGCTAATTGTAGGACAATGTCAAGGCGAGATCACAACACACGGATGCTCAGCGTTAGGCTGAAACAGTGCCGTTCCGGGTTTTACCAGCGATTCCTGGGGGCCGCGGATTTTGACTGAGCGTGAGTGCGTGACAATGACAAACAAGGTGTTCTCCCGGGTTGACTCCAGGACTATTGTTGGGGGCGCTCTCGCTCTGGTGGGTATTGTGCTTACCCTGGTAAACATCCACCCAACATGGAGCGTGCAGCGGTTCTGGCCGCTGCTCGTGTTGGGATTTGGTCTCAGCCGGTTCCTCGAGGGCACCAGTTGGATTAGGGGCCTGGTCCTGCTATTGGCGGGGGGTGTGGTGCAGCTTTCGAACCTCGGTCCTCTTGCCTTGCCATCCCGCGAGTTGGTGCGGTATTGGCCGTTAATTCTTATTGGCATCGGTCTGCTAGAGATGGCGCGCTCTGCAAGACATGGAAGATTGGTCAACGGCGTAGCTCTCTGGGCCCTCGGGCTATGGTTCCAGCTTTCATATTTCGGACTGGCGCACATCAGCTCGTTCCGCCCGTGGCCGCTTCTACTCACAGTTATGGGTGTTGGTATGGTACAAAGAGCGCGGCGCGGCCGCGGTGGGGGGTCATGATCACACCCTTAACCATGAGAACGGAAGAAGTCCGTTTCGTCCATTGGTGCCACCCGTTCCTTGCCGTCTACCTTTTGATCTGTACTTCCGTTCCGGCCCATGCTGCGTCGGTAAAACTGGAAGTGGACCAGGCAAAGTCGTACATTGTGGTGGTCACGCGCAAGGGGGGATTGTTGGGCTTCGCCGGGCATGAACACGGCATCCTGGCTACGGAATGGTCCGTCGATGTCTGCTTCGACAAGGAGAATCCGCGAGCATCCAGAGCAAAGATTTCGATACCAACTCTGTCCTTGAGAATTGATACCGAAGAGGCGCGCCGCAAAGCGGGGCTGAAGGCAGAAGGCCCCAGCCCCAAGGACGCGGCGAAGATCCAGGACAAGATGCTCGCCCCTCAAAACCTCGATGCGCAAGGACATCCCGAAATCCAGTTCACGACCAACTCCGTGGAACGGAAAGACGACACGATTGTGCTGACCGGCCCTATGACGATCCGGGGAACGACGCGCACGATTTCCTCGCCCGTCAAACTGGAATCCCAGGCCGGGGCCTATGTTTTCTCCGGCGAATTCAAGGTCAAGCAAACGGAATACGGAATCAAGCCGGAATCTATCGGCGGCGTGGTGAGCGTCAAAGACCCAGTCGAGATCCGGTTCCAATTCCACGCCAGGTCAACAACCACAGAGTGCGCGCCATAAGTGATGGGGACTGATGGCTCTGGTCCCTGAATCTTACCGGCTCTGCCTCAGCCCACACCGGTCCTATTGGGCTTCCCCCGTGCCAGTCCGCCGGCGCAGGGCAGCACATGGATGACACAGAGAATAGAGCGCCGCGACATGACGGGTCCTCACTTCAGGCCGCGGGCGAACGCCAACGCG
>JACQDG010000302.1 GCA_016201185.1 Acidobacteriota bacterium
GCAAGGCGCGAGTTTGGTTTCTCGCCGGCGGTGTCTTTCGGGGAGGGAATGAAGCGCACGATCCAGTGGCTGAAACGCGAGATGGCATGACTGAGAGGCTGCTGCCAGGGCTGCGCAGCAGTCGCGGAATGTTGGGGATTAACGGCGCGGGGTTAAGCGGGCGACGCCGGTCAGCGGCACGAACACTAAATTGGACGATCCGGGGGCTTTCGGCCGCATCTCGTAGCCGTGGGAGGCAAGGAACTCCGGGTAGATGCCTTCGTGAGCCTCAATGATGAGGATGGGGTGATCGTGCTCAATCAGGTTCCGCATACCGCGGAGGACCGAGACTTCATGTTTTTCCACATCGATCTTTATAAGCCCGACACGGTGAGGGAACGGCAGCTCGTCGAGAGCGACGCAGAGGACCGCTCGATCGCCCCCGGTGCATACTCGGGCCTGGAAATAATTCGGCAGGCCGTCCGCGGTGGTGGGCACCCGCAAGCGTAGCAGGCCGGCGCGTTCCGAAACAGCGACGTTGAGCAGAGTGATGTTGCGATAACGCGCTCGACGTGCCATGGCGGCCAAAATTTCGGCGGTTTCGCTGATTGGTTCAAAAGCGATGACACGCCCTTCTTCGCCGACGAGTTCCGAGAGTCGTAATGTGTACTGCCCGACGTTTGCGCCAATGTCAAGAACCCAGTCACCCTGGTGCACCAGGTCGGGGAGTTGGTCAAATTCCGGCTCATCGGACCGGAAGCGGCCCGCCGCCAACTCAAGCCGGTATATGCAGGCCCGCAGTGCTTGTCGGGCGGGAAACGGCAAATGGGACGCCAAACGTTTCAGAAGCATTCGCTACCTGCGCCAGGGTAGCTGTAAGTGTACACCCGGTCCCCCTCCAGCGCGACTGCCGCCAGCTCCGGCTTCCCGGGACCGTCCTGGCCGTGTCAAAAGTTCGGTGAGAGTACCCCCGGCTCCGGTAGACTCATTTACATGGGGAAAGGGATCGTGACGCGCGAGGCCGTCCTACGGCTCTTGGTCGCCTCCGGCGTCGCGGTGACCATCGTTACTGAAGCGCTTGGGGCCCTCTATTTGCTGCGCCGTGGAACCCTCCTTGCCGTCTGGGTGGCCCTGGGCGCGGGAGCGGTGTTGGTTTTCCGGGAGCGCCTCTCGTTTCGCATTCCGCGATTTTCGGCGCTGGACGCCGTCCTTCTGGCAGGGGTCGCCGCGATCCTCGTCCTCGTCGCCTTCACCGCGATCGAGAGCCCTCCCAACAGCGCCGACGCCATGGCATACCACATGCCGCGGGTGGTCTATTGGGAGCAGGCCGCGAGTGTCTCGTTCTTCCCGACCCTTTACTTCAATCAAATCATGCTCCCGCCGCTCGCCGAGTACATGATGCTGCACACCTACGTGCTCTCCGGCGGAGATAGGTGGATCAATCTTGTGCAGTGGTTGGGCTTTGCTGGAAGCGTGCTCGCCGTGTCCCTGATCGCACAGGCCCTCGGTGCGGGCGCACGGGGACAAGTGATCGCCGCCGTGTTCTGCGCGACCATCCCCAACGGGATTCTGCAGGCGTCCGGCGCTAAGAACGAATGCCTGCTGTCATTGTGGCTGGCGGCCATGGTGTATTTTGCTCTGCGGTTCTCGATAGTTGAAATGGGCCTGTCCCTCGGTCTGGCGCTGATGACCAAGGGAACAGCGTACCTGTTTGCACCTGCAATGCTCATCGCCATCTTTCTTCCGGTTCTCCGGCAGGAGCGGAATAGCCTGCTGCGCGCGGCTCCCGTGGTGGTTCTCTGCGTGTTAACGCTGAATGGCCCGCAGTACTGGCGGAACTTCGTCTTCAGCGGCTCCGTGCTGGGGTACGACTCGGCCCACGGAGACGGATTCTTCCGCTGGCGGAACGAGCCTCTCGGCCTGCGGCCTACAGTGTCCAATCTGCTGCGAAACCTTGCCGTCCATCTCGGCGCCCGAAGCCCTGCCTGGAACCAGGGCGTTTACGACTTCGTCGCGCGGGTGCATCGACGTCTCGGCATCGACTTGAACGATCCGGGTACGACGTGGCGCTGGGATACATTTCGGCCCCCGGTCAACTCCAACCACGAGGCGGACGCGCCAAATCGCTGGCAGTTGCTCCTGCTCGGGGCCGCTGCTTTCCTTCTCCCGCGCGGGCCCCGACGATGGCTCTGGTACTACCTGGGTATAGTCTTGGCGTTCGGGCTGTTCTGCTTCTATCTCAAGTGGATGCCCTGGATGGCCCGGTTGCATCTGCCGTTGTTCGTGCTCGCCTCGCCCATAGCCGGGCTCCTGGCGGAGAACGTTCTGCCCGTCTTGCCCCAGGCGGCCCTCTGCCTCCTGCTGCTGAACAATTCCAGGCCTTACGTCTTGGAGAACTGGACGCGGCCGCTAAAGGGTCCTCGGAGTGTATTGAGAACCGCCCGGAACAACAACTATTTCTCCGACATGACGCCGTGGAACAACCAGGCCACCTATCTGAAGACGGTCGATCTGGTCCGGCGCAGCGGCTGCCGTGATATCGGAATTGACATTCGCTATTTCGCACTGGAGTATCCACTTCAGGTCCTGCTCCGCCAGGCCGTCCCGGGAGCCAGGTTCATCCATACCGGAGTCCATAACGCCTCGTCGCGGTACCATCCGGATCCGGCAATGGAGCCTTGCGCGGTGGTCTGCCTTGATTGCGCCTGGCACGACGAAACGATCGCTTTGTACCGAGGACTTGGAGAGTCGGAAACGGTGGACCGATTTGCGCTGTTCTTGCGAAGGGCGAAACAATGAAAGGCAGCGGAGCGTTTGGCCGGCAGTGTTGCTTTCCCTGGGGCCGGCCGTTGCGGCCAGCCTTTCTTTCGATCTGAAAGACTAAGAAGAGCTTGTGTCTGAGTTTGTGGGTCACTGCGGATGCTTCCCTCGAACGGCTCCGCCGTGGAGCGTTGGCCTGGTTTTATGGACGTAAAACGGTTTGCAGCATCGTCAATCGGTGTAAATAAGCAACGGATAACGGTCAATCGTTAAGGACGTGCGTTTGACGGCGAGGCAATACGTCTGTTCACCTCGGTTCTCTACGCTGTATCCGTTTTCGTGAAGAAAGTGGAGAAGTGGCAGATAGGTTGCGAACTCTGGAGTGAACGTTGTGAATAGCGATTGCACTTCGAACCCCGCAGCCTTGACCGCCTCACCGATTTCATACGCTGTGTACTCGCGCATATGTCCGATCTCGGGTGGTTCATCCGGGCGCGGCCGCGCATAGAGAAAGAACACCTGGGGATTGTTGCGTCCTTCAAGTGCCCTGGCAACGCTCGTAATGCTTCCGGCGTTGGGAGTGGTGATCAGGAGGTATCCGCCATCCCGTAGTGTCCTACGAGCTTCGAGTAGCATGTGCATCGGGTCGTAGATAAGGTGCTCAATGATCTCGCCTGCAATAACCACGTCGAAGTAATCATCCGGATACGGAAACGTGTCGCGCTCGATATCGAAAAGATCCACAACACACCTGAACGTCCAGTCAGGAAAACTCGACAGTCTTGGGATCGGTGGCCTCGATCGGCCCGTAATAGGCCCCCCGAACCTCCGTGTAGCCACGGAGCCTTTGGAGAAACGGAGTAATCTGCATATAGCAACCGAGTTCCAGCGCTCGCCCCGCCCCTCCTGCAGGAGGAACGAGGGCGAGGGTTCGAGCGAGCCGTGGAAGGTGTTTCGCCAAGTAGGCCTTGGTATGGTTGTCCGCTACCGGGAGTTGTCTCAGGGCCTCTTCGGCCTGCCGTAACGCTTCTTCGTGGAATGGTGGTTCACTCGTGTAATCCGCGGTTGAGCTAAAGTGATAGTTCAGTCGCTGCAACAGATGGTGAATCATCCGAAGGTGAAGAGGCAATCGCGCCACCATCAGACATCTCAATCAGGGTCTCCGTTTCGGACTCCTGGTGGCTGCAAGTATACACCAACGTCGAGCGCTTCGAGTATCTCGGCGCGAAGATTGGAGGTGTTCCGGCGGAGGTGCAGTATGCGGGCGC
Organism: Acidobacteriota bacterium; assembly: GCA_016201185.1. Classification (GTDB taxonomy): domain Bacteria; phylum Acidobacteriota; class Terriglobia; order Bryobacterales; family JACQDG01; genus JACQDG01. The sequence goes on from JACQDG010000302.1 coordinate 4,008, forward strand.
GGCGCCGGGTCTGGTGGCGGGCGTGTTACAGGTGAACGCCAAAGTTCCGGACGGCGTCACTCCTGGAAGCGCCGTGCCGGTAACAATCACGGTGGGAACGGCGACTAGCCCGAATGGCGTAACGCTGGCGGTCCGGCGCTGGCCGATGGATTGGGAAAACGCCGCCCCTGGATCAACATTCCTTCCGCGATCGCGTTTCCACTGGCTCGCATTCTTGAGGTCCCGCATCAGCATTTACGGATCCCCGGACGCCCCCGGCTCACTCGTCACGCAGTCTATCTGCTCTCGCGCAACCAGGAGTATCCCACCGAGAAGGCAAGGCGCGAGTTTGGTTTCTCGCCGGCGGTGTCTTTCGAGGAGGGAATGGAGCGCACGATCCAGTGGCTGAAACGGGAGATGGCATGACAGAGAGGCTGCTGCCAGGGCTGCCGAGAAGGCGCGGAATGTCGGGAATAGCGGCGCGGGGTGGAGCGGGCGGAACTGTCAACAAATGGAAGGGCAGGAGTTCGTCATAGGAAGAAATGGCTGCCCAGAAAACGTGGTTTTCCAACTTTTTCTCCAGTCGCCTTCTCCTCCCCGAGCGCAAGCCGTAGGGAGCGCAGCCGCAGCGCCGAAGGCGTTAAAGCCGTGGACGTGAATGGCTTGCGTCGGCTGTGACTTCGGATAGTCTCAATCAACTCTTTCCCTACAGGCAAGCATTCGGTATCCTGTTGTTGAGGGCTTGGCCATGGCTAACAGTTTTGTACACAGGGTGAGCGACCTCGCGCCGGAGGAACGAACCCTCGTGGAGCGGTGGCTTGGCCGCGCCGTCTCCCAGGACGAGACCATCAGTCTCAACGCTTACAAGCCCCACGCCGCCCCGGTCGGTCCTGAGCTTGAGTCTCTTCGGCAGGAGATCGTATCCCAGGCCCGCGAGATTGGGTCGCGTCAAGAGATCCGTGAAGAGGAAGCCGACGCCCTTGTGGACGAGGCGTTTGCCGAGATCCGCCGCAAACCCGCGTGAGATTCACGCTGGATTCGAACATTCTCGTCCGGGCCGTGACTAGCCCGCACGGACCGGCGCTCCGAGTTCTCGATACCGTTCTTGGCGCCCACGCGCTGGTCCTGTCCCGATTCATCCTGGATGAGGTCGAGCGCGTACTGCTCTATCCACGCCTCCAGGCGCGATACCGGATCACCCCGAAGGAGGCGGCGCGCTTCGCCGGAAGTCTCGCGGACGCTTCTCATCTGGTCGAGCCAGTTGTCGTACGGCCCATCGTGCTGTCAGATCCTGATGACGATCCCGTGCTGTACACGGCGGTGGACGGGAAGGCGGATGTCCTGTGCACCCGGAACATCCAGCACTGCGCAGCGCCGGAGGTCCGCAGCTTCTGTGCCGAGCGAGGCATCCGCGTCATGACCGACTTGGATGTTCTGCACGATTTGCTGGGCGGCGGCTAGAGAGAAACGGTGCTCGCCGTCTGTCAACAAAGCAAGCCGAACTTGGGAACCCGCTTTCCTGGAGGGGCTCGGAGTGCTGCTGATTTGGCCGTGACGGTAAAGCGGGAGCAGGGGGTCGGAGAGATCAACAATCCTAAGCGCAGCTTTGTGGGCCGGCTTTCTCGAACTCGGGGAAGATTCTCCAGTTCGAAAAAGCTGTCAACTGATTTGGCTGACCGGGGAGGATTCGAACCTCCATTCCAGGATCCAAAGTCCCGTGTCCTGCCATTGGACGACCGGTCAAGAGGCGCCAGAATTAGTGTAGCATCTCAGCAGCACCTGGGCTGTCCGAAGCGGGCGGCTGCGCGGGCGTCGGAGAAGCGGCGCCACTCCTCGGGCGAAGGGCGCGTGCGGCGCTCTTTTAGATATCTCTCGTAGGCGCTCTGGTCGGCCAGCTCGCGCAGCAACGCCCAAAGCAGGTTTCCCGTTTTTCGGATGCGGCTCATACTTCCTCCGCTCCCAGTTGTGAAAGCACGAAGGGGGTTTCGAACAGGCGCGGCTCGCGGGTGCCGCGCAGGATGCCGGTCCACGCCCGGACCGAATCGAACACAATCACGATCACCATCACCGCAAAAATGGCGCAGACGGCCGCGTCCAGCCGGTTGTTGAAGATCAGCGTCTGCGTCTCGGCCAGTTTAGCGGCGGGTACCTCCCCGGCCGCCACCTGTTGGGCCAGCACGTTCGCCGCGGCGAGAAAACCCAGACGCGGCGAGGGGGAAAAGACTTTCTGGTACGAGGCCGTCATGGTCACCGCGAGCAGCCAGGCCAGCGGGACGCAGGTCACCCACATGTACCTTGCCCGGTGCATTTTCACCAGGATGGTGGTGGCCACGCACAGGGCGATGGTGGCCAGCAACTGGTTCGAGATGCCGAACAGGGGCCACAGACTGTTGATGCCTCCCAGCGGATCAACCACGCCCTGATAAAGAAAGTACCCCCAGCCTGCCACGACCAGGCCGCTTGTCAATAGGATGCTCGGATACCAACTGGTGCGGCCTAGAGGTTTCCAGACATGTCCCAGCAGGTCCTGGAGCATGAAGCGCCCCACGCGCGTCCCCGCGTCCAAAATGGCCAGGATGAACAGGGCCTCGAACATGATGGCGAAGTGATACCAGATGCCCATGGCGGCCCGGCCCCCGCCGGCGCGGGCAAAGATGTGCGCCATGCCCAGGGCGAACGACGGCGCGCCGCCCGTTCGGTTGAACAGCGTCGCCTCGCCGACCTGATTGGCCAGCTCCTGCATCTCGGAGGCTTGGACCGGAAAGCCCCACGAGGAGATGGTCTGCGCCGCGGCTTCCGGCGCCGCCCCGACCACCCCGGCCGGCGAGTTGACTGCAAAATAGGCGCCCGGCGACATGACCGAGGCGGCGATCATGGCCATGATGGCCACGGCGGATTCCATCAGCATGGAGCCGTAGCCTACCGGCCAGGCATGCCATTCTTTGGCGATCAGCTTGGGCGTGGTCCCAGAGGAGATCAGGGAGTGGAAGCCGGAAACGGCGCCACAGGCGATCGTAATGAAGCAGAAGGGGAAAATCTTGCCGGCAAAGATCGGCCCGGTGCCGTCGACGAAACGGGTGAAAGCGGGAAGCTCCAGCGACGGCCGCAGAACCAGGATGCCCGCCGCCAGCAACGCGATTACGCCCAGCTTGACGAACGTGCTCAGGTACCCGCGCGGGGCGAGCAGGAACCAGACCGGCAGGGCCGAGGCCAGAAATCCGTAAAGGATGATGGCCCACGCCAGCGCCACGGCGCCCCAGGTGAACCAGGGGGCGACGGCCGCCGATTCGGCCACCCACCGGCCGCCCAGAACGGCGAGCAGGATCAGCACGAAGCCGATGGCAGAGACCTCGAGCACCTTGCCCGGCCGCCAGTAGCGCAAGTACAGCCCCATCAGGATGGCGATGGGCATGGTGGCGGCGATGGTGAAAGTGCCCCAGGGACTACCTTTCAAGGCGTTCACCACCACCAGCGCCACCACGGCCAGCAGGATGATCATGATCATCAGCACGGAAACAAGGGCGGAGAAGCCGCCGATCTTGCCCACCTCCTCCCGCGCTATCTGCCCGAGAGATTTGCCGTCGCGGCGCATGGAGGCGAACAGGATAACGAAGTCCTGCACCGCGCCCCCTAGCACGCCGCCGATGACGATCCACAAGGCCCCGGGCAGGTAGCCGAACTGGGCAGCCAGCACTGGCCCCACCAGCGGACCTGGCCCGGCAATGGCGGCAAAATGCTGGCCCAGGACGATCCACCGGTTGGTGGGGACGAAGTCCCGGCCGTTGTTCAGCCGCTCGGAGGGCGTGGCGCGGTTGTCATCGAGCGCCATGACGCGCGCGGCGATGAACCTTCCGTAAAAGCGAAAGCCGATCAGGTAACTGCACCCGGCGGCCACCACCAGCCAGAGGCTGTTGATATGCTCGCCGCGGTAGAAAGCTACTCCGCCCAGGCAAATGGCGGCGGCTATCGCCACGGCGATCCAGACAAGCTTCATGAGTAGAGGTTTCATAGCTAGAGATCAAAACTTCGGCAGGGTGCGAAGCATGGCGGCGGTGGAGCCTCCTCCCGGCAGGGGTACGGAATCGAGAGGGACCCGGCTGGTGGCGTGGATCGTCCCGATGTACCGGGCGTCGCTGCGCTGCGCTCCCATCAGTACGACGGCGTAAGAGCGCTGAGGATACCATAGAAGGTGAAACTGCACTTCCGCCGCCGACGGGCTGATCCACTGCTCGCGGTCGGGCGGGCCGAGCTTCAGCACCACGTCGTGGTAGCCGTCCTGGCGTGTCAGGGAAAGGTAGTTCTGGTCTTGCGTGGCAACGTTACGCCGGCGAAACCAGTCCTGCGGCCGGGGCGCGCCCTCAAAGGCGAAGAGCACTACCAGCAGGCAGGCGCCCAGCCCTAGCAGCAGGGTGTAAAGAATGAGCCGGCCCAGCTTCGACTCGGTGGCGGGGGCTGCGAGCAACCCGGGCGTCCCGGCGGGCTGTGCCGGCTCGTGATCCGCGACTGGAGGGGGCGCCGGCATCTCGATCACCGCGTGCTGGTAGGGCCACACAGCGCCGCCCTTCAATTCCAGTTCCCGCGCCAGACCAACGATCAGAACCGGCTGCTCCGATTCGCTTACTGGTCCCAGGAAATGCCGCGGGATCCAGACTTCCTGGCCGGATTTCACGTTGGCCACCAAGATTTCCGACCACGTCTCGCGCACGTAAGTCCACTTGTTGTGCTCCACGTTGCGGATGGCCGGGAAAAAACAAAAAGGCCGGCCGCCCAGCGACTGCAGTGAAGATGGCCCCGGCATCGGATGATCCGAGTATAGCAAGCGCTTTCAACCGTTCTTCTTCTGGATCAGCACCTGATAAGTCTCTCCCATATCGAAAAGCAGGGTCTTTAGCAACTGGCGGTGGCGAAAAGTATCTTGCTCTAACGAGGCGGTCATGGCGGAGGCAAAATTATCGGCCTGGCCGATGGAGAGCAGAAATTGCGTCTGGGTTTGAAGCGGGGAAGGCTCCAGCCCGAGCGAAGCCCCGTGCTCAGCCAATGCGGTGAAGTTGACATGGGCGGTGATGTCCCGCTCGCCCGGGTCACGGAGGACGTCTTCGGAGGCGGTATGGCGAGAGTAGCTCATGAGCGAGCCATCGGAGAAGCGCCGGCCTCCGGCGATCTCCCCGGCCGTGTAGCCGTAATCGATGGTCAGGACCAAGCCGCGGACGAGCGAGCGGGCGATGCGCTCCAGCCAGTCGAGGGCTTCCAGGTTCACCTCGATCACTTGGCCTGGCGCCGGCCGGGGAATGAAGCGCCGGGCATAGTCCTCGATGCGCGTGGAACAAGGCGCCCTTTCCACCCAAGCCAGCTTGTCTTTCTTTAGTCCTACTCTCCGCTCCATGAGGCGGCTGGGGCGGAACTCCACGACTTCGACCGGCAGGGCATCGAAGAATTCGTTCGAGAACACCACGCCGACCATCTGCTCCGGCAGCGCGCCGGATCGCTTCTCCACCTCGATATAGCGAATGTGCGGCAGAAGGGCGCGGACCTCGCGCGCCGTTTCCCCCCGGCCGGCGCCCAGTTCCACGACCGTAAACTCCGGAGGTGAGCCCAGCTCGACCTCCCAGGCGAGGATCTGCTGCGCGATCAGGCGGCCAAAAACCGGCTGGACCTGCGAATTCGTGTAGTAATCGCCATGGACGCCGAAGGGATCCCGGGGGCGGGAATAATAGCCCAGCTCGGGATGGTAGAGGGCCAGGTTCATAAACTGATCGAAGGGCAGCGGGCCTGCGGCGGCGATCCGTCGGCGGATCTCCTGCTCCAGCTCGTTCACGGCCGCGCGTCCCGGTCCTGAGGCGTACGGGCGAACATCTCGACCACGTAATCGTGCATGCCGTCGTAAAGCAGGCGCTGGAAGGTCCAGGGAAACTGCGAGCTTTCGAAATCGCGGGGATGAAGTTCCAGGTAATAGGTATGGAGGCCGAAGGTCTGGATCTTGAAGTCGATCACCAGCTCGATCCGGCCGTCTTTTTCGCGGGCGGAGAAATCGAACAGCGGGTGCTCGTAGCGGGCAAGCTGCTCGCGGACCTGTTCCAGGGGGCTCATCCAGCTTTGAGAATACAATAGGGAAAGATGCAGCGGCGTGAGTTCGAACAGATCGTGCACCAAGCGTGGCGGCGGATCCCCGGCCGCTTTCGGCGGAAGGTGCAAAACCTGGCCATCGTGGTGGAGGAAGAGCCGGGCGGGGCCCACTTGCGCCGCGGAAGCGTGGGGCCGGGGCATACTTTGCTGGGCCTCTACGAAGGCGTGCCGCTATCCCGGCGCGGCCTCGGCTACGGCATGGTGCTGCCGGATAAGATCTCTTTGTTCCAGGGGCCGATCGAGCGCGAGGCCCGCCGCGAGGAAGACATTCCCGACATCGTCTACGAAACCCTCTGGCACGAGCTGGCGCACTACTTCGGTATGTCGGAATCCCAGGTGCGAACGGCGGAAAGGCGACGTGCCGGAGGCCGCACGTCATCCCTTCGCTGAAACCGTTTCCGTGGCCGCCAGGCGGGCTTTCCATTCATCCAGAATCTTGGCCGTGGCGGTGGCGCCGATGCGGCTGCAGCCGAGCTCGTGCGCTTCGATGGCCCGTTCGAGCGTGCGGATGCCGCCGGCCGCCTTGACGCGCATCTTTGGTCCGGTCGAGGCGCGCATCAGCCGGAGGTCCTCGGCGATGGCGCCCGTAGGGGCAAACCCGGTCGAGGTCTTTACGAAGTCCGCCCCGGCCCGCTCGCAAATCTTGCAGGCCTCGATTTTCAGCTCGTCGGTCAGGTAGGCGTTCTCGAAGATCACCTTCAGGATGACGCCGTGGCGGTGGGATTCATCTGCGACCAGCCGAATCTCCCGCTCCACGTAAGAAAAATCTCTCGAGCGCAGCCGGCCGATGTTGAGGACCATATCGAGCTCGCGCGCCCCCCGGGCGATGGCGTCACGCGCCTCGAACACCTTCGTTTCCGTGGTCGCGCCGCCGTGAGGGAAGCCGATGACGGTCGAAAGCAGCACGCCCGTGCCTTCCACGATCGGCCGTGCCAGGTCGAGGTCGGCGGGCCGCAGGCACACCGTGGCCACGCCGTAGCACACCGCCAGCCGGCAGCCCTCGACCACCTCTGCTTCGGTCAGCTCCGGGCGAAGCAGCGAATGGTCGATCATCTTGGCCAGATCTTCATATGTATTTAGCACGGCGGCCTCCATACGCTGATATGATAGGCGAA
>JACQDG010000303.1 GCA_016201185.1 Acidobacteriota bacterium
CGGGACTCTGGCCGTGACGACCGAGCGGAACAACGGAAGGGTGGCGATCATCGATCTCGCTACTTTTACGGTATCCGCTGAAGTGGCGGTCGGCGGCGGGCCCTCGAGCGTAGCCATCGACGGCAATCAGGCGCTGGTGGTGAATCAGGATACCGATTCGGTTTCCTTGATTGACCTGTCCGCGAAAACCGTCACCAAGACCATCGCCATGGGGCGGGGGCCGCGGTCGATTGCCGTGGATGCGGCCGGCGGAAAGGCGTACGTCACGAACCAGGATGTGGGGACGATCAGCGTGATCAGCTTAGCCACCCTGTCGGTTATCAACACATTCGACCTGGGCGCAGAGGCGCGGCCGCAAACGATCCAGGTGATCCCGTCGTTGAACATGGCGGTGATCACGGACCCCAGCGCCGGTCCGGAAGGCAGGGTCTGGATTGTGAATCTGCTGCTCGGAACCACCACCTTTGTGGGGCTCCATAAGGACCGAACCGGCGGGGCGAGCGCCGTGGCTCTCAATGGGACGATAGCCTTCTTTGCCAGCCAGGCGGCCCGTACAGTGACTGTCGTGCCGGTCGACTTGATCAGCGGGGGCGTCCTGCCGTTCAACACGGTGCAGATCCAGGTTGGGCTGGGGCCCCGTGCGCTGGCGATCGACCTGCGAGACAACCTTCTGCTGGTGCTCAACGAGGGCAGCGGGATCATCACTCTGATTGACCTGAACACCAACTTGGTGGTGGGGACCATCGACGTTACGAACTGAAGCCGTGGGCCGGCCGATCGCCGCCGGCTTCGAACATCACGCTGTGCGCGCGTATTCGTCGCGGCATTTTGTTGAACAAAAGTGCAAGGTCTGGCCGTGAAAGCTCTGCGTGACAGCCAGCTCGGGGGCTACGAAAGTGCCGCAGACGGGATCTTTCTTCAGCTCGCCGACGGTTCCCGGAGACGGGCCGCCGGCGTGAGGGCGAGGGGAAGCAGGGGTCAGGAAGGCGACGATGGCCTTCACCAGGGGTTCCAGCAGGGAACGCAGGAGCAGGAACGCTGCAACGATTGCGAAAAGACTTAACAGAAGCCGCATATAAAGGAGAGCGCCGCCCAGGGCGCCCTCCGGGCCACTTTATTTCTTCGTAGACTTCTTCTGGGGCTTGGTGGTGATCTCGGTCTGCACGGTGGCAGACAAGGCTTGGAGGCTGCCCTTTGCCGATTCGGCGTTAGGGCCATTGGGTTCCAGCTCAAGATACTTTTGAAAGGCCTCGGCGGTCCCAGGAACGGGGGTGATTTTGCCGTCGGCCGAGACCTGGGCCTTGCTAATAAGTTGGAGGCCGACTTGGTAATAAGCGTCGGCGTAATTGGGGTTGGCGGCGATGGCCTTCTTGAAGGTCTCATAAGCTTCGTCGTTGTGGCCGGTGTTGACCAGAATGGCCCCCAGGTTGTAGTAATAGCGGCCGGCGTTGGCGGGGTCGAGCTGGGCCGCCTTGGCCAGCTCGGCCTGACCTTCGTCGTACTTGCCCAGGCGGGAGAGCACCAGCCCATAGTTGTTGTGATAGGCGGCGTCTTCGGGCTTCAGCTCCAGCGCCTTGGCGAAGTTATCGGCGGCCTTAGCCAGCAAGGCCGGCTGCTCGGCGGGCGGCTTGGCGCTGGCCAGGTTGGAGTAGGCGTCGGCCATCTGCCCAAACAGGACGTGTTGCTTAGGATCGATTTCGGCGCCCTTGGAGAATTGTTCAATGGCCCCCTCCCAATTCTTGGCGCGCAAGGCTTCCATGCCGGCGTTGAAGGCGTCATTTAAGACTTTGTTCTTAGAGAGCTGCTCTTTCCTTTTCGCAGTCGCCTCCTCGAGCTGGCGGCGCTGCTCGGGGCTCATTTGGCGGGCTTGCTCCTGGGTGATCGACTGGCCTGCCGCCGCCGCCACCTGGCGCGCCTTCACCTGGGCCATGCTGAAGTTGACGGTCTCCGTCTCGCTGAACTTGGTCCTTACGCCGTCGACGGTGTCCACGATCTTGCCGTCGATTTCCAGGTTCACTCTGTACGTGCCGAGCGGAAGGCCGGCGTGGAACCAGTGGCCCTTCTTGTTGGTTTTGACCTGGTAGTTGCCTTTAATGTCTCTCCGCTCGATGCGGATCCAGACGTTCGGCAAAGGATTGCCGTTCTCGTCTTTCACGTCGCCCTCGAGGGAGGAAGTCTGTGCTAAGGAAAGTGCAGAAAAGAACAAAAACAATCCCGTAAGGGCCGCTGCGGACCAAATGGACCTGCGCATACTGGCGCCTCCCCAAGAAAGATCTTAAGATACGCCTTTAGCATACAACATCAGAAGGGGGACTGTGGTAGTCGGGCGGGGCAGAAAAGAAGGGCGGCCGGGGCGGTGAGCACAAGCTGGCGGCGGTTCAGCAGGAGGAAAGGTAGCATAGGTAAATCGGGGGCTGAGGCCGGAGGGATGGCAACGTGAGCGAGCCGCGAATCCGCAACAGCGAGCTGGGCTCGAGCCGCAGGAGAGGGGCCGGTCAGCGAGTCGCCGGCGCGCTACTGTACCCTTTCTTCGGGTTGCTGCTGCTGGTTCCCCTGGTCCGGCGGTGGAGGCGAAGACCGTTCTGGAGGTATGTCCGGGCGGGCGGATGGGCTCTCGGGGCAGCTTTGGCGGCGGCGGGAATTTGGGGGCCGCTCGGGCGCCTTGGGGCTCTGTGGGCGGGGTTCGCTCTGCTGGTTCTGTCAACGGCTCTCGGGTCGCTGAAAGATCCGGAGGCCGCGCGGAAGCAAGCGGAGAGGCTCGGAGCGCGGCACACCCTGAACGGAGGATTCTATGGAGGCAGGGGCCTGGACTTGCCCGCGCGAACTCCGCTGTGGCTGTTTCTGACTCCGGAGGAGCTGCTGGTGGTAACGCAGAAAAAGCCGGACGCGGTGGTGCGCCGTTACAGGCTGGCCGGCATCGAGGAGATTCTGCTGGAAGGCGAGAGCTACCGGCCCTGCTATGTATCCTTCGCCAAGGCGCCGCCGCAACGTGACGAAAAGCTGACGCCCGGGGCCCGCTGCTGGCTGGAATTGACTTTCCAAACGGAGGACGCCGTGCCCGCCAGGCTGGCGCTGGAATACCGGGGAGCCTTCGCCCGCCACCTGGCCGAGGCGGCAGCGCACACTCTCTACCAGATGAGAACACTCTCAGCGGCGGATCGTGTCGGCCGCCAGGCCCCAGAAATCCTCCACGTAATAGGAAGAGAGCACATTGCCGAATAGGTAGCAAATAGACCTGCAAGTGGGGATGTCGCCGTAAAGGCGGCGGCCGCGCTCGAAAATCTTTTCAAAGCTTCCCTCTTCCAGCAGGTTGCCGGCGATCTTGCGCAGCGGCTCGCAGGGGTAGAAGACGTCGCCGTTGGGATAGACGCGGGGGAACATGGTCGGGTAGCAGTGGAACTCCCCGAACTCGAGCAGGGTGCGCAGCAGCCTGGGGCTCCCGTTGATGGACGCTTTGCGCTCCGCGCGCAACCGGACCAGACGGTCGACGAAGGCGCGGTAGCGGGGGCTGTGCAGCAGGGAATAGTTCGGGTAAAGTCCGTCCTGGGCGGACTGCAGGGAGAAGAAGAAGCCCTGCTCGATGCAGAAGTCCAGGATGCGCTCGGCCTCGCTGATGTTCCATTCCTCGAGCACGCAACTGATGGTAACCGAGCGCGGCGGCCAGACGGCCCGGACCTGGCGGAGGTTGTCGAGCACCTTCTCGACGACGCTGGACTTGGAAAGGCTCCGGGAAGAGTCCGGAGTGATGGCGTCCAGGCTGACGATCAGGCCGGTGAGGTGGTCGAGGAGCGACGGGCGCTGCGGCAGCAGCACGCCGTTGGTCACCAGAAGCACGTCGAGAAACTTGGCTTCCCGGCGGGCCGCGCGGACCAGTTCCTCGATGTCCGGGCGGATCAGCGGCTCTCCGCCGGTGAACAGGATCGTGTCGACGCCGCGCCGGATGGCGTCGAGCACGCGTATGGTCTTCGCGGTGTCGAGCTCTTCGCTGAAAACTTCGGGATTCTTCTGTGTGCAGTAGCTGCAATCCAGGTTGCATTTGTGCGTAGCGTAAAAGACGGCCGAGTAGGGCTTGACGATGTTGCTCTTCCTGATGCGGCGGATATAGAGGTTGCTGAGGTAGGTGCGGAAATTTTTCAGCACGAAGGGGTAATAACGGATCATCCCCTTCAGAAGTTGACGGCGCTCGGAGGGCATGAATGCTTATGATTTATAAATACTTATGGACCGGAAAAGCCAGGGAAATGACTGCGGCCCGCCCGAATCAGCGCCCGTAGTAGGCGGCGTTCTCGGCGGTGAAATTCTGCCACTTCTCAGGGAGATCGTCCAGCGCAAAAATGGCGGAGACGGGACAGACCGGGACGCAGGCGCCGCAATCGATGCACTCCACCGGGTCGATGTAGAGCATCTTCGACTC
>JACQDG010000304.1 GCA_016201185.1 Acidobacteriota bacterium
CGGGCGTACTGGCGGACGAAATTTATGTTGAAAATGCCGCCTGGAAGGCGGTCGAAGTCCTCGTCCTCGACGGCCTGCAACAGGCGCACGCTGATCTTGGTGTAGGCGGAGATGTCTTCCAGACTGACCCCGCGGGCCAGGCGTTCCTGCCGCAGATTTTCCCCGAAATCACCCATTTGGCCGCGATGGAGCTCTGCCATTTATAATACTACAGCCTGCCCGGACTGCTCGATGAGCATCACTCCTGCTCCTTCTCTAGTTTCGGTTGTGGTAGTGAATTGGGACCGGCGCGAGATGCTCCGCGAGTGTCTCGCCTCGCTCGAGCGGCAGACCTGGCCGGAGTTAGAGGTGATCGTGGTGGACAACGGCTCGCGGGACGGGTCGCCGGAAATGGTGGCCGCCAAGTTTCCGCGCGCGCGGCTGATCCGGAACCGGGAGAATCGCGGCTTCTGCGCCCCGAACAACCAGGGTATCCAGGCCGCGCGCGGCCGCTACGTCGCGCTGCTGAACAATGACGCCGAGGCCGAACCGCGGTGGATCGAGGAGCTGCTGAAAGCGTTTCAACTGGGCGACGAAGTGGGGATGGCCGCCTCCAAGATCCTGGTCTGGGAGAACCGCGGCGCCATCGACAAGGCCGGGCACCTGATCTACGCCGACGGCCAGAACCGTGGTCGCGGCTCGGGCGAGCCGGACCGGGGCCAGTACGACCGGCTGGAAGAAACCGCCTGGCCCGACGGCTGCGCCGCTATGTATCGAAAAGAAATGCTCGAACGGATCGGGGGATTCGACGAGGATTTTTTCGCTTACGCCGACGACGCCGAGCTGGGACTGCGGGCCCGCATTGCCGGGTGGCGCTGCTACTACGTTCCCACCGCCGTGATCTTCCACCACCACGGTTCCACCCTGGGCCGGTTCTCGGCCCAACGGATGATTCTGATCGAGCGCAACCGGATGTGGCTGGCGGCCAAGCTGTTTCCGTGGCGGCTGCTCCTGCTCAACCCGTTTTATTTCGCCCTGCGGGTGGCCGCCGGAGCCTATGGGACCATGGTGGGATCGGGCGAGGCCGCCCGCTTCAGCGGGGCGCGGGGCACTTGGCTGCTGATACAATGTCTCCTCAAAGCCAATCTGGCCGCGCTGGCAGGCCTTCCCCGGATGCTGGCCAAGAGGCGGGAAGTGGCGCGAATTCGCCGGCTCTCGGCAGGGGAAGTTTGCGCGCTGCTGCGGCGTTATCGGATTCGCCTCCGTGATCTATCGCTCAAGTAGGCAGAGGGCTGGATGAATCTCATGGCCGGAACCGGCGCCTGGGCCGCTTTCACCCGGCGTAACGGCGCGCGAGGAGGAGGCTGCCCGCGCTGCGGGCACGCCCGCTACAGCGTCCTTTACACCGCCGCCGATCGGCTCTACCGCACTACCGATCATCAATATCAAATCGTGGAATGCGGGCGCTGCCGCCTGCTGCGGCTCCATCCCCAGCCGGCCGCCGGGGAACTAGGGCAGTTTTATCCCGACAATTATTGGTGGGCTCCGGACGACTCCGCCGTGGGGCGGCTGGAAGGGCTGTATCGAAGACTGGTCCTGAGCGACCACGTGCGCTTTGTCTGGCTGGGCTTGGGAGACCGCGCGCCGGTTTTGGATGTAGGTTGCGGAGGCGGCTCGTTTTTGGCAGCATTGCGGCGCCGCGGCGTCCGGGTGGTCGGCCTGGATCTTTCCCGGCGCGCAGCAGGGGTGGCGTGGCGGGAGAACGGCGTTCCTGTGGCATGCGGGACGCTGGAGGGCTCGCCCTTCCCCGCCGAAAGTTTTGGCGCCATCACTTTGTTTCACGTGCTGGAGCACCTGCCCGAGCCGCCGGCCTGCCTGCAAGCGGCCCGCCGCCTGCTGGCCCCCGACGGTCGGCTATACGCTCAGGTGCCGAACGCCGCATGCTGGCAGTTTCTCCTTCTGGGAGAGCGATGGAGCGGCATCGACGTTCCGCGCCACTTGATTCATTTCCGCACCGAAGACCTGGAAGACCTGCTCTGGCAGTGCGGCTTTCGCGTGCTGCGGCGCAAATTTTTTTCGCTGCGGGACAACCCGACCGGCCTGGCGACGAGCCTGTTCCCGCAACTGGAGCCGATGTCGAGGAAGGTGCGGCAAGTTGTGGAATCGCCCCGGACTCGATTGCTGAAAGACCTCCTTTACTTGGCCGTAGTAGCCGCTGCTTTGCCAGTGACGGCGCTGGAAGCGGCCGCCGGCGCGGGATCCACCATTCTGGTCGAGGCTGCGAAGCGGTGAGACGCCCCGCGTCGCTGCCGTGGCATCGCCGGTTGCCGGCGCTCCTGCCTGCCTGGTTGCACCGCCGTCTACTTCGCTTCGAAGCGGCGATCGAGGACGAAGTGAGCAGCTTCGCCCGCTCCCTACCCCCGGGGACGCGGGTGCTGGACGCGGGCGCCGGCGAGGGCCGCTATGCCCACCTCTTTGCCGGCTATCGTTATGTGGGCGTGGATCTGGGCGTGGGAGATGCCGCCTGGGACTATTCCCGTCTAGATGCCAGGGCCGCCCTGGAACGGCTTCCGTTTCCGGATGGCGCGTTCGGCGCTGCCCTTAATATTGTTGTATTAGAACATACAAGGGATCCAGGCTGCGTGCTGGCCGAGATCGCCCGGGTCCTCGAGGCCGGCGCGCCGCTTTTGCTCGTCGTCCCGCAGGAGTGGGGGGTGCATCAAGCGCCCCACGATTACTTTCGCTTCACCCGTCACGGTCTCCAATGGCTGCTGGAGCGGGCAGGCTTCCTGGAGGCCGCTATCGATCCCGTCGGCGGCTTTTTCACCTTGCTGGGGCGGCGGCTGCTCGAGGCGGCGCTGTTTTTTCGGGGGGGCTGGCGCTGGCTGTTGTTTCCCCTGGCGGCGGCGTTGGCCGGCCCGGCCGGACTGCTGCTGCCGGCGCTTGATTTTCTGGACCGCGAGAAGCACACCACTCTGGGTTATATATGCCGAGCCCGAAGGCGTGGATGATCTTGGCAGCGGCCGCTTTCTTGTGCGCCTGGCCTGCTCCCGGCCAGAACCGGACTTCTCTTGAAGCGACCTCCTTCGATGGCCGGGCCGCGCTCGAGTCGACGAGGCGGACGGTGACGTTCGGCCCGCGGGCGGCCGGTTCGCCTGCCCTGGCCCGGCTTCGCCGCTGGATTGTGGGCGAGCTGCGGAAGCACCGCCGGCACGCCCCGGGGCCCGCTGCCCATGACCAATATCATCGCGAAGTTTCAGGGCTCTTCGGGCCGTGTAGTGGTTGTCTCGGGGCACTACGACACCTACAGCCGTTCCGGCTTGAAGTTTGTCGGCGCTAACGACGCCGGCTCTTCCACCGGATTCCTGCTGGAGCTGGCCCGCACGCTCGGCCGCACGTCCCACCGCGACAGCATCTGGCTCATCTGGTTCGACGGCGAGGAGTCGCTGATCCAATGGGCCGACAATGACCACACTTACGGCAGCCGGCGCCTGGTCGCGAAGTGGAAAGCCGACGGAACGCTCTCGTCAATCCTGGCGCTGATCAACGTGGACATGATCGGCGACGCCGGCCTTTCCCTGGTTTACGATTCGGCTTCCACGCCCTGGCTGCGCGAACTGGTCTGGGCGGTGGCCGGGCGGCTGGGATATGCCGCCCAGTTTTCCAGAAACTTCACGATGGACGTGGGAGACGACCATTATCCTTTTCTGGAGGCCGGCGTCGCCGCCGTAGACCTGATCGATCTCGACTATGGTCCGGGCAACTCTTACTGGCACACCGAGCGCGACACCGAGGACAAGCTCAGCGCGCGCAGCTTCGAGATCGTGGGGCAGGTGGTGCTGGAAACTCTGCGGGCGCTCGAGCAGCGGTCGAGCCCGCGCTAGAATGAGCATATGCTCCGTGATCCCAGCCTGATTCCGCTTTCTCACCAGCACCAGCATGGCCTGGCGCTGTGCGTGATGATCGAGCGCGGCCTCCAGGAGGACCGGTCGCCGGAGAACACGGCCCGGCTGGCGCGCCGCGTGGCTGACACGTTCGAGCTGGAGCTGCGCAATCACTTCGACGTGGAAGAGCGGATCCTGTTTCCGGCAATACGCGAGAAGCTGGGGCCCACACCGCAGGTGGAAGAGCTGGTGGCCGATCACCGCCGGCTGGAGGGGCTGGTCGAACGCGTAGCCAAGGCCGAGGGAGAGAATCGCGCCAGGGCGTTGCTGGAATTAGCCGGGGTCCTCAGCCGGCACATCCGCCTGGAAGAGCGGGAGCTCTTCGAGGACATTCAGAAACGTCTGCCCTGCGAGAAGCTGCAGGAGCTGGGGCGCGCGATCGACGCTGGAGTGGTCCGGGTTTGCTTGTAGCTCCTACTTAGCGGCCCGGTGCGACTGCTGGTAATGAGCTGCCAGCAGGTCTAATCCGAAATCCCCGTTGAAATCGCGCCACACGGTGTGAATGTGG
>JACQDG010000305.1 GCA_016201185.1 Acidobacteriota bacterium
CGCGCGGGTCGTCTTTGCAGGTGAACGAGCCATGCCTGTCGGCCTCGACATGCATGGTGCGGAACTTCAACTGCGCGAAGGGACGCCCTTTATAGCCCACTCGCTTGGCCGTATAGAAAACGGGGCCCGGCGACGACAGTTTCACCAGCACAGCAATCAGCAACATGATCGGCCCCAGCAATAGGAGCGCAATCACGCTGAGCACAATGTCGGAGAATCTCTTGGAAAGCGGTATTGTAAGTCGATCTTCTTTCATCACAGGACCAGGTCCGCGGAAACTTGGGCGACCGCAACGGCGGCGCGGCGCCTCTTAGCATGCCTGCGAAGGACGGAGCCAGCGGAGTCGCAAACGTACTCCAGCTCCTGCTCGGTCATGTCGGGATAAATGGGGAGCGATACCAGGCGAGGCCACTGTTGGGAAGCTATCGGAAAATCTTCCGGCCGGTAACCGTAGGACCGGCGATAGTAGGGGTGCAGATGCAAAGGCATCCAGTGCACGGAACAGGTGATGCCGCATTGCTTGAGTTCTTCCATGAACTGCGCTCGATCGATGTCCAGTTGCTCGAGGCGGAGCCTGATGGGATAAAGGTGCCAGGAAGATTTGCGGTCGTTGAGCTCGGTGTGTAGTTCCAGAAAGTCGGAATACATGGCCAGCCGGGCCAGGTAAGACCCGGCAATTCGCTGCCGCTGCTGCCAAAAGTCGTCGGCTTTACCGAGTTGCGCCAGGCCGATGGCCGCGGCGACGTCAGTGAGGTTGTATTTGAATCCCGGCTCCATAATCTCGTAGTACCAAGATCCCTTGCCGTCAAAACGGGTCCAGGCCGACCGGGAGAGCCCATGCAGCGACATCATGCGGATGCGTTCCGCCAGTTCCGCGCTATGGGTGACAACCATGCCTCCTTCGCCGGTCGTGATGCACTTGTTGGCGTAAAAGGAGAAGCAGGTGAGCGGCGCAGTGTGCCCGACCGAACGCCAGGGATGACCGGGGCCCTGGCGAAGGAAGGCGGGCAGGGCGTGGGCGGCGTCCTCGATCACTCTCATTCCGAACCGGCGGGACACTTCTGTTAGCCGGTCCATGTCGGCCATCTGACCTCCATAATGCATGGGGATCAGGGCCTTGAGATTGCCCCGACGTGACCAGTCTCGGGCGGTCGCTTCTACGGCGCCGGGATCAATGCAAAGCGTCACCGGATCACAATCCACGAGTACGGGCCGTGCGCCCAGGTGCCGGACCACGGCGGCTGTGGCCGCAAACGTCATGGTGGGAACCAGCACAATGTCTGTCTGTCTTACACCCGTGGCCTCCAGCGCCAAATGCAGCGCGGCCGTGCAGGAATTGACCGCCACGGCGTGGGGCACGCCTAAATAGGCCGCGAATCGCCCTTCGAACTCCTTCACCGCCCGGCCTGTGGTAAGCCAACCGGAAGAGAGCACGGCGTTCACCGCGGCCTTCTCTTTTTCGCCGATGCTCGGCCGAAAATAAGAAATGTTCATCAACAGAACCTCGTGCAAATGGCCAGGCTCAATCTCCGGAAGAGGTCTTGGCCAAGCCAGTCAGGCCCATGGATCCGTTGCGGAAAAGGGCTTCGCCCGACCCGCCGGCCCTAATCGCACGGCACCACAGACTGTTTTTGGCAAATCGCAAGGCAGTCAGCTCAATCGATCCGTTGCCCTGGTGACCGTTGCCCTGCTCTTGCCGGTGCCGCTGCGTAAGCAATTGGACGTTGCTGTAGCGGGGGTCACGGTAATCCTCGACCAGACCGCGAACGAATGCATCCTGGATGCCTCGGATGCCCTCGGCCAGATCGGTGCGGCACTCGAAACCCAGCTTCCCCCGTATCTTTTCGAAACTGACGCGATAGTTCCTGACGTCGGAATTGTTCAGGTATTCTATCGCAAGCCCCGGTTCAAGCCGGGCGATTTGCTCGGACAGCTCCCGGAGAGTGAAGTTCATCGAGTCGGATCCCACGTTGTAGGTTTCGCCGCTCACCAGCTCGATGGGGGCCGTCAGCGCCCTGCGAAACGCGCGCGAGATGTCGGCCACGTGGATGAAAGGCCTCCACTGCTCCCCGTTGTATATCTGGATTTTCCTCTCCACCACGGCCTTGGCCACCAGGAGGTTGACCACCAGATCGAAGCGCGGCCGATGAGACCACCCGAAAGCCGTGGCCAGGCGGAGCACGGCCGGGTGAAAATGCCGGTCACGGGCCGCCAGCAGGACCCTCTCCGAATCGATTTTCGTGGCCGCGTACAGGGAAACAGGGTTCAACAGGGAGCGCTCGTCCACAACGTAATCGGCGGCCCCGTAAACGCTGCAGGTGGAAGCAAACAGAACTCGAGAAACTCCGGAAGCGCGACAGACGTCGGCCAACAGGCGGGTGGCCGCGAGATTGGTCTCCAACGTCTGGTCTTCGTCCAGGGCGCAGGCAGGATCGCCGACAATGGCCCCCAGGTGGATCAGCGCGTCCACTCCCTTGGCGGCCTTCACCACCGGTCCCGCGTTCCGCAAGTCGCCGTGGACCAATTCGAATTCGGGGTGCCCGTAAAGATCCCTGATGGGCTCGTGGCCGTAAAGCAGGGAATCCAGGACCCGCACCCGGTAGCCATCGGCCAGAAGGTCGCGCACCAGAACGCTGCCGATGTATCCCGCGCCACCAACTACCAATATGTTATGAACGGGACGCCCCGACGTAGGCCGCGTCGACTGTACCGTAAACCGCCGTTGAAAATAACTCTTGGCCAACAGTGAGCCCATGGCCCCGGCCAGAGTCAAGGCGTAGGCGAGCAGGAATTCTCTCCTTGGCACTAACCTGCCGAACCAGCCCGAAAAATAGACCACGAACGAAAACAGCACATAGGCCAGGGAGACGGAGTGAAACAGCGTGGCTGCCTTGAATCGGTGGGCGTAAAAGCGGGTTCGGGTATAGACCCCGAAAAGAGCGTTACAGGTGACAAGGGTGGCCGCCAGCAGTGGTCCCTGGCTGACGAAATAGGAAATGAAGGGGCCCGCCAGGCGCTGGGGCGACAGCGTGTCGGGTTCAAATAGTGCGATGGTGAACCGAACGGCAAAGGCTGTCGCCAGGGAAACGGCGGCGATTAGGATATCCGCCAAAATCCGCCAGGCTACAGGAACAAACCGTGGTTTCACGAATTCCTCCAGGTGGGAGATGTACCAGCGAGTAAACGCCCGGCCCGGGCGGTGATCCACGCATCGCGCCATAGCAAATGGTTCTAAGTCACGCAATATTGCGCTTTTCCGGTGTCTCCGTGCTCAGCCGGTGGGACTACCCCTCCCTGCCTGGAAACTCCGTGAGGCACGCGGCGCTGCTGGTAGGAGGGATCGGCCGCCAGGACAAAGTTAGTGCCACAACGCTGAGGCCACGTGTTGAGGCACGCCATCAGAAAGCTCGGCTGCAATGGAGCCAAGTGGCAACTCTAATAAGGTTTGGGGTTTCAGTATGTCCATCAAGACGCAGATTCTTTGGGAACTCTCGAGATATCTAACAAACAGACCCCTATGCCCGGCGAATGGACCCTCGACGATGCGCACCGGGGCGTGCAGGGGAATTTCGCGCTTCACCAGCCGTATACAAATATATCCCTTACCGTCCTCTCTACGCCGAAACTCTTCGACGATGCCAGGCTCCAGGCGTGCCGGCTGCCCATCAAAGGAAACAACATAGTTGAGTCCGCGGACTTGCCGCAAATGGAAGAGATCAGGCTCTCGATCAATGTAAACGAAAAGGTACCCGGGGAAAAATGGCTCAATTTGCGGCTGACATTTGCGCATATACTTTCTGAAGTTCTTTAGCAGAGGGAAATAGGTGTCTATGCCGAGATCGCGCAGTTGGCACTGCACATAGCGCTCCTTGCGGGGCTCAGTTTTCAAGACAGACCAGTAACGGCCGTCAGTCTCTCGCCATCGAGTCGTATCTCTAGACAACCGGATTTTCCTCCCGAGCGTTGCGTTGACAGACTATGGGAAAAGGCAGGCTACCGCCCTTGGCCTTTCTGTCAGAACCCTTGCAAGCAATAGAAAACTAAGCGCTTACTTCAGTCCCCAGCCACTGACAAAAGAACGAATCTTGCCATACAAGCTCCCACCATAGTCAGATGGCCGGGCTTCTAACTCGTTCAGTATGGTCCCTACCAAATTTGCCTTCGCATCAATTAGCCGCCGCATCGCTCTGTGCAAGTCCCGCACGGCCAGGGAGTTCGGCCTTACCAGGAGTACAACCGCATCCGGCAAGGAAAAAGGAAACAGCGCATCCTGCTTCTCGGTAATCGGCGGAAGGGCAAAGATCAGCCTATTGAACTGGCCGGTGAGCGTCTCATAAACGCGCCGGAAACTTTCTGCCAGATCGCCGAAGTCGCCGCGATTCTTCGCGCCGCCGGCAGGAAGAACCCACAAGTGCTCAAAGCAGGTCTTCCGGAGACAGTCAGACCCCTGCACCGCCCGGTCCAGCAACATTTCGTGCAATCCGGGCGCCGCGGGGACGCCGAAAATTTGGGCCAGGCAAGAACGTTGAAAGGTCGCTTCCACAAGCAGGACGGACGAGTCCGCGAATCCGCGCAGTCGCTCGCCCAGCGTGGCAATAAAGGCGACGGATTCGCCCGGCTTGGTCGAACAAACGCCGAGCGAGTAGCACAAGGCCGAGCTTTGCGGCGGAAATAGGTATCCCAGCAGCTGATGCCAGTCTTCCGGTCTGTCCGGCAGCTTTAGGCGCGAACGCGGAACGCCGGTTAAGTTCTGTCGTAAGGGGAGCGAGGGCAGGACATCCAGTGAGCGGCCGGCTTCGGCAGTCGGGGGCCCGTTCAACGGCAGCGGATACACGTCTATGGCCGCGGCAAGTTCAACGGACTCAGGCCCAAACAGCTCGCTGGTCCGGTTCGCCTTTTTCAGGATCTCAAAGTTTCTGGACACGGCCGTCTCCGGCTTGACATGGCGAGCTTGCCCCGAGCACCCTGTTACCGACCGGGAGCTCTTACGCTTTGACCGCGGGCTGGTCTTCCTTGGAGTACGCACCTTCGGCGTCCTTTCCCTGCGGCAATTTGTCCAAAGCCGCCGGTTTCTCATTTCCGTTAGCGGAAGCATCGCCCGCATCTTGCGCTGGAGAAGCCGGAATGATCCCTCGCCACTTCTCGATCGCCTCCACGAGTCTGTCCACACGGATCAGCATCTGCGAGATCTGCGCAGAAAAATCCTCGGCAAAGGGTCTGTCCTTGTGGATCGGCAAAGGACGCGCCACCTTCATCAGGCCGCCGTTCGAGGGAAGGGCGACGCCAGCACGCTCCAGGGAAGCCGGCCCCAGCAGCGCGCTGCACTGGTGGTTGTGACCGGAGTCGAGTTGTGAGGGAGAACTCTTGCAAAACTCAGCCAGCGCGAAATCGCGAACGGTATCGTGGACCAGCTCTTCATCGATGAGCCGGCGTCCCAGGGCGCAGGCGAGTGCCATGGCGTTGTAGCAAAGGGTATTGATATTGCGCGGAATGCCCTGCGAAGCATGCGCGATGACAGTGGCTGCCTCGGATGTAAACAGCCGTCTTTTGCGACCGACCACCTCCAGCCGATGTTGAATGTAGGTTTCGACCTCGGTTTCCGTCAGGGGACGGATGCGGCAGGAGACGTTTACGCGCTGGCCCAGTTGCTCCAGTTGCTGCGTCTTCAGTCTCAGGACCAAGTCCGGTTGGCCAGCCAGGATGATCTGCAACAACTTCTCCTGTGTCGTTTCAAGATTGGAGAGCAGGCGAATGTTTTCCAGGGTAAGGTCGCTCAAGCTCTGGGCTTCATCGCATATCACGACTGCCTTTCGCCCCTGGCTCCGCCGATCAAGTAGAAAGCCTTGCAATCTCTGCCAATTCTGAAAGTAATTCTCCTCCCCGCCTTCCACGGTCAGGCCAGACATAACCGCCTTGAGTAGCTCGTTCTTGTCGTCGAAGGAGCACGCCAGAGTGGCAAAGTCGGCCCGTCCCTTCATGCGCTGTCGCAGATAGCGGAGCAGCGTGGTTTTCCCCATGCCCGGAGCAGCCACCATTACCGCAAAGCCACGGCCCTCGACGATGCCGTAGTAGAGGGAAGACAGAGCTTCCCGGTGCTCGCGCCCGAGGAAGAGAAATCTCGGATCGGGGGTGACCCCGAAAGGATCTCCGATTACTCCAAAGTGCTGTAAGAACACACTGCCTTGCCTTTCGGGATCGTTGCCAGCACAGGCAAACCCGTGTAAGTAATCAACTCAGTCGCCCCCCAGATCGACGGGTTGAAATGCTCGGCCATCAAAGCGCAACCTGCCCCGGCGAATGCCGCCACTACCAGGCCGAGCAGCAGAATGAGCAACTGGTGGCGCTCCACGGGCAGAGCCGGAGGTACAGCCCGTTCTAGGACCGAAACGTTCAGGATCTTCTGCTGATCCATGGCGTCCGCGATGCGGGACTCCTCCTGCTTCTTTTGGTACAAGAGGTAGTTCTCTTCGGCCACCTTCACGCGGCGCTGCAGGTCCTTGTGATCGGCGGTGAGCCTCTCGAGCGTCTGCTGATTATCTTTGTAATACATTAGATCCTTGGCGACGCTGGTCCGCCGGGCCCACAGTCCGGCAATCAGAGACTCCGTCCGCAGCAGCTCTCCCTCGACCGACTGCCGGATGGGGTTGGGCGTCTCCGTCTGATCGACAACCGTCGCGGCCTGCTCTCGCTCGAGGGTCGTGCGGGTGTCGCGAATCTGTTTCTCGACCTCTTGAACCAGCCGGTAGCCGGGGTCATATTTTGTCAGCAGTTCCGTGCGCTTGTTTTCCAGTTCTACTAGCAGGCTCTTCAGCCTCTCCATCAGCGCTTCATTGCGCGCCGTCCGGCTCTGAGCCTGGATGGTGACCGGCAACGACTCCAACTGGCGGCGCAAGAGCGCGGCCCGCTGTTCGGCGTCGCGAATTTGGGATTCCGTTTCTTGGAAACTTGCCTCCAGCGCCGTGACTCGCGACAGGTTGGCCTGCTTCTGCTGCTCCAGCAGGGATATCTCCCGGCGCTGCTGGAAAGCGCTAAGCACCCGCTGCGCCTCCCCCAACGCCTGCTTGTAATACTCGGCCTGGTGCGTGAAAAAGCCGGAAGTCTCCTGGTTACGATGAACGGCCGAATGTTGTTCCAGGTACAAAGCGGCGGCGGTATTGAGGACTTCCGCGGCCAGGACGGGATCCCTGGCCGCGTACTTGACCGAGATCAAGCTTGTTTTCCTAATCGGACTTACGCGGAGATCTTTTTCCAGATCGAGCACCGCCTGCGTTAGAAGCTTTGGCCTGTCGGCTGCATCGAAACCTTCATTCGGCAGCAAGTGGCATATCTGAATCGTCTTCTCCAGCAGACTCCTGCTCCTGAAAAGCTCGATTTCCGAGCTGACCTCCGATTCGCTCACCTCGATAAGAGGCCTCGGCACGCCCCTGTCGGCGGTCACGGGCGGTTCCAGGCGCTCCCGCCTGAGGAATAGCTTCAGCTCTGCTTCGTACTTGCGGGGTGTGAGCAGGGTACCAGCGATTGTTGCTCCCCAAACCGCTAGGAAGACTGCAGAGATGAGCTTTTTGTGCCGGCCCCATAGAGCCCGAAGGCGGTGTAGGCTATACCTGTCGCTTGCGGTATCCACACCCCAGAAATACCGGCGCCGGAGGTGTGGCGGAGGCGGAAGCGTCAGCGAGTTGTCTGGCACCCCTCCCGCATCTTCGTCAGTCCAGTGATCTTGCCTGTCTTCGCTTGGTTGACTCATCGATCAGATTCCAGGTCGTTTTACGGCGGCCCCCGATTCGCCGCACCTGTTTTTAGCGCCAA
>JACQDG010000040.1 GCA_016201185.1 Acidobacteriota bacterium
ACCATGGAGGCTTCGTCTTGCTGCAGCTTTTCGAAATCCTCGACCGTAAACTTCTTTCCGGTCTTCAGCACTTCGTCGATGCGGTGGAAGCGGAAGGCCGGGTCCCACTCATAGCCGAGCGGGTACTTGTACCCCTTAGGGAGAATATTGTGGTTGGCCGTTGCTATATAGTGCTGCGGGGGATTGTACAGGTTGGGGAGCTCCGAAGGGGGAAGGAAGCCCTCCCACTCGTAGCCGCCGTCGCCGGGCACGGGCAGGAGTCCGCTCCAGTTCTTGCGGATCGGTGTGAGGCCGCCCACCTGCCAGCCGATGTTGCCGTCCAGGTCGGCATAGATCATGTTTTCCGAGGGCACCTTCCAGCGCTCCATGGCGGCGGTGAATTCTTTCCAGTTCTGTGCGCGGTTGACGGAAAGGGCGGCGAGATACCCCGCTGTGCCGGGCTCCGCGCCCACCCAGCGCAGGGCGAAGGCGCGCCGGCGAGCCGCATCTTCGTAGACCACCGGCCCATGGACCGTGAATTTAAGTTCCACCTCGACCGGCTCGCCGCGGCCCTTGACGCGGACCTTTTCCCGCTCCACCTGCATCTCCCGCCAGCCGCCCTGAAACTGGTAGCGAAGCGAGTTTGCCGGATCGATCTTTTCCACGTACAAATCCTGCTGATCGATGCCCACGACGGTCAAGCCGAAGGCTATGCGCTCGTTGTGGCCGACAGTGACGCCGGGCAGGGTAGGCTCACCCGCGCCGATCACGTTCCAGCCGGGGCCGACCAGATGCGCCAGGTACCGCAAGGAGGGCAGCTCGACGCGCCGGTGCGGATCGTTCGCCAGCAGCGGTTTGCCGGTGGCGGACATAGTTCCGTCCACGACCCAATTGTTGCTACCCGGCTTGGCATCAAGGCGCACCGGCCCGGTATCTTCCTCGAAACTCTTGAGGACCCCGACGTCGATGCCTTCGAGCGCCAGGCCCTTGGCCACTTCCACTTTGGTGGGCGGGTCGGGTGGGAGCAGCGCGGTGGCTTTTTCGAGGCCCAGCCGGGCCACCAGTTGCGCGCGGGCCACCTCGCTCACGGCGTTGCCCGTCATGGGAATGGCGCCCACGCGCAGCAGAACATCCCCGGACTTCCATTCACCGGGCCGGGCGCCTAGCAACTGAAACTCAATCGGCAGACGGTCGCCGGCGTGCCGGATGTAAGCATTGATGCCGCGGACAAACGCCTCGACAATGGCTTTGGCGTCCGGGGCGTAACTGGACCACTCGGCCTGCATGTCGCCGCGGTAGCGCATCAGCCGGGCGAAGCGATCGCGCTCGACGTAAGAAGGACCCAGGATTTCAGCGAGCTCCCCGGCGCCGGTGCGCCGCCACAGGTCCATCTGGAAGAGCCGGTCCTGGGCGGCGACGAAGCCCTGGACGAAGAACAGGTCGCCGGTAGTTTGGGCGTAAATGTGCGGCACGCCCCAGTTGTCGCGCAGCACCTCGACCGGCTTCGAGAGGCCCGGGACAAGGATCTGGCCCTGCGTCTGGGCGAGCGTCCGGCGCGCGCGCTCCTCGAGCGTTGCGGGCGATCGGCTGCACCCGCTCCAGAGGAGCAGGATCACGAAAAGGGCCAGCGGCGTAAAGCGCTTCATGGAATCACCTCGCCAAGGGATTAAGATAGTAGTTCCCAGGGAGCCGCCGGCGCAATGGGCACTCTTAATAACAAAGTCTTTGCCGTGGAGTATCGAAACGTGCCGGGCAAGGGGGTCTTTGCCCGCGGCGGCCTGAAGTTCCGCTCCGATGAAGCCGCTCTGCGGCAGCAGTATCGAGCTGTGCTGGAGAAAGTTTCGCTCGAGACCCTGCTGGGCGAGGCGGCGTTGTGGGTGCTGGGCCCTTCGACGGCCGCCATTTGGGCGTTTCCGCCGTTGCTCTGGCGGCTGCCTGTCGATCGGGCGGTAATTTACTCCGGCGCCCTGTTTCTGCTGCTGCAGGTCGCGCAAATGCTGTTCTTCTCCCGGCGCTTGAATTATGTGCTGCTGGTGCTGGGCAACCGAGCGCTGCAAGTGATCGTCTATGCCGCCAGCGCCCTGGCGGAGTGGCGGATGGGAGCGCCGTGGAAGGCGGTGGCGCTCGCCGTGTGGCTGGCGCTGATGGCCACGGGCGTAGTACAGGTCCTCTTTACCGTCCCCTTCACGCCAATTCTAAAGCGCCTGTTCGAACTGGGTCCGGCGGACCAGGCGCTGCGGAACGTGGCGCAGCGACACGCGCGGCGGCTGGGAATTGATGCAGCTCTGTTGCGCGCGCCGCGCGAAAGCTGAATGGCGAGCGCCGGCCAGCTCACTTCGCCGACACGTTCCGCGGCGCGTGCTTGGTCAGCGCCTTGGTGAAAGGGGCGGCGGCGGCCGGGATGGAGCCTCCCTTCAGCAGCAGGTCCTTGGCCTGGACCTCCTTGCCGTAGAGCCTTTGGTTGGCATCGTTGTCCGGCTTGACTACGGCCCCGTCGAGCGAAACACCGGCAAACAGCCCGCGAGTGCGCGCGTAGGTGAGAATCTCGGCGTGCATCAAGACGTCGGTCTGGGCCGAAGCTGTCCGGCCTTTAGGACCTGCCGCGGCCGAAGCATCGCCTCCCAGTGTGAACTTGTCCTTCAGAAGATGGTCAATCCCCTTGCGGTTCATCACCAGGAAAACCACGTCGGAGGATTGCCCGCCCAGTTGGAAGCCGAAGCTGCCGCCTCCGATGGTAAGCATGGAAGGAGGACCCCAGGGGCCTGCATTCTTCTCCCCCGTGCGGCAGGAGACGGCGCCGCGACCAAAGCGACCGCCGACGCCGAAAGCCGCTTTCTTCAAGCCGGGGACGACGGCCACGCACTCGGCACGCGCCAGCAGCTCGCCGGGAATCGCATCATCGGGGGCGGCCATGATCTCGCCCAGGACTTCCCCACATTCCTTGAGCCGATCCGATTCTTTGCTCTTCTCGGCTCCGAAGAGTACAGAAAAACCAGCCAGTAAAACAAGGCGCCTCTTCGCGTGTTTTCTCATACTCTTAATCTACAACGAAAGAGGACGGATTGCTCGGGGCGCTGTTATAAAGGAAAAAGGCTCCGTAAGTTGGCGATACTGGAATTCATATGCTTAAGAACCTGTTGAGAACCAGCGCTCTGCTGTTATTTGTTTTCGGTACGCTCCAAGGCACCATGGTTCCCGCCCTTTCCCTCGAAGAGATAGTGGAGCGATCGGAACAGATTGTTCACGGCCGTTGCCTGCGGACCTGGACTTCCTGGGACGCTCAGACGCGTGCCGTTTGGACCCACAACGAGATCGAGGTTGCGGATGTTCTGAAGGGCGGAAGAACCCAAACCGTCGTGGTCAGCGAGCCGGGCGGAAGGCTGGGGGATATCGAAACGTGGATTGCAGGCATGCCGCGGTACGAGCCGGGCGAGGAAGTCGTCGTGTTCCTCTACCGGACCCCCATCGGCTTTGTGCGCTCGCGCGGGCTGGGGCAGGGCAAGTTTACGGTGCAGGCCGACCCCGCCAGCGGGGAACTCCGGGTGCAGGCACAGCTTGGCGGAGCGGCGGTGGTGGAGCCGGCCGGCGCCGCGCGAATGCCGCGAATCGGACTCCAGCAACTGGATGGCGAAAGGCTGGAGGCGTTTAAGGCGCAGGTGCGGGGCCTGGTGATCCGGCAGGCCCAGGGGGGACGACAATAACATGCGCCGCCGTTATTCCTTCCGGGTGCTTTGTTTCTGCCTGGCCCTGGCCCCGGCCTGGGCCTTCATCCAGGCGCGCACTTCCGGCGGCGCCTTCCTGCACCGCACCGACGCCAGGGGCATTCTTTTCCTGATCAACGACAAGACCGCCCCGGGGCTAAAGAACACAAGCGGCGGTGTCACTATCACCGCGGACAGCGACCCGATCACCGCCTTGCAGGCTGCTATGACCACGTGGAGCGAAGTACCCACAGCCGCTGTCAGCTTTGTCGCCCCGGGGAGCACCTCGCAGGACAGCCCAGACCCGTCACCGAATCCGCTGCAGTGCTTTCCCGATGGCAAGCACATCATATCGTTTGCTGACACGCCCGCCAACCGGACGCTAGTCGGTGACGCGCTGGCGATCACATCGACCTGCCCTTCTTTTTCCGCGGAGATTCTTGACACCGACATTTTCTTCAGCCCCACCGTCACCTTCTCCACCACGCTGCAAAGCGGAACTTACGACATCCAGTCCATAGCAACCCACGAGCTGGGTCATTCGCTGGGCGCCGGTCACTCCGGATTGCTGGCGGCTACAATGTATGCCCGAACGCCGTCGGCGACCAACAGACAGACTGTGCTAACGGCCGATGACATCGGCTTTGTGACCCAGGTGTACCCGGCGAACAATCTGGCGGCATCCGCCTTCGGCTCCATCAGTGGAAAGGTGACGCTGAGCGGAGGCGGGGCCGTACCCGGAGCCCTGGTGACGGCCGTTGATCCTTCTACCAGCATAGCCGTAGGGAGCATCACCCTTTCGGACGGTTCCTACACCATTGCCATGCTTCCGCCCGGCCGCTATGTCGTCTACGCCGAACCGATGGATGGCCCGGCTACGCCTACCGACGTGGGCAACTACGGCACGGGTGCCAACACGGCATTCTCTACAGTGCTGTCCGGCGCCGACTCTCCCGTTCCGGTGAGCGTGGGAACAACGACGACGGTAAACCTGACCGTGACCGCGGGAACACCCGCGTTGAACATTCAGGGCAGCGGGTCGGGTCCGGTGGGCACTAATTTTCGCCTGACGACCGGAGGATTCATCCTGCACCAGGGGGAAACCGTTGATGTGACGGTCTTCGGCAAGGGCCTCGCCGACCCGAGCATTTCCGAGAGCAGCATTTCTTTTCTGGGGGCGTCCATCACCGTGCAGGCAGGGAGCCTGGGCACGGGCAGTGTCACCCTCAGCGGAAGTAACCTGCCGGCGTTGATTTTTACCGTACAAGTGGACCCTGCCGTCCCGCTGGGCGCGGCCACGTTGCTCATCCGCAGTTCTTCCTCGGAAGTGGTGCTTTCGGCCGGGGCTAAAATCCTGCCCCCCCTGCCCTCGTTTCCGTCTAACGGGGTGGTTAGCGCGGCGAGCTATGCCTTTGCCGGCGGAGCGGCGGTTCCGGGGGAGATCGTTTCCATATTTGGAGTAGGCATGGGCCCGGCTTCCGGTGTGCAGGCCGGGCTCGATTTCATCACCGGGCGGCTGAGCGCCCAGGTGGCGGGCGTGGTGGTGACCTTCAACGGGGTCCGGGCGCCTCTTTACTTCGTCCGGCAGGATCAGATCAACGCCCAGGTGCCCTTTGAGATGGCGGGCCAATCCAGCGCCAACGTAATTGTCAGCTACCAATCCGTCGGGAGCGCACCGGTCGCCATCCCGCTGGGCCAGGCGCGGCCGGGCATCTTTACCAAGGACTCTTCGGGGAAGGGCCAGGGAGCGATCCTGAACCAGGACGGCACGGTGGCCGACTCCAACCACCCGGCTTCCCGGGGAAGTGTGATTACCGTTTATGCCACGGGCCAGGGGGAAATCCAGCCGCCTCTGGCGACGGGTGAACTGGCGCCGCGTTCCACCCTCAGCGTGGTGACCCAGGCCAAGTCAGCTACCATGGGGGGCCGGCCCGCCGCCCTGCTGTTCGCGGGCATGGCTCCCGATTACGCGGGCTTGCTGCAAGTGAACCTGGCGGTGCCGGCCGACGCGCCGGTGGGACCGAACGTGCCGGTAGTGCTGAACATCGGCGGGATTTCCAGCCCCGGCGGTGTGACCATCGCCGTCAGGTAAGATAGGGGTGTGGGAAACATGATGCTTGCTGTTCTGCTCGCGGTTTTGCTTCCCCTGGTCGCCGCCGCACAGAAGACCCGGCCTGGTCGGAAGGAAATCCTCGATCACCTGTCGCACATGCGCGCCACCGAGAAGGGCATGATGAACGTGGCGTCGAAAGAAGGAGAGTATCTTTCCGAGCTGGTGAAGAAGCTGAAGGCGCACCGGGCGCTCGAGATCGGCACCTCGAACGGCTATTCGGGCGTCTGGCTGGCCATGGGGCTGCGCGAGACCGGCGGCAAACTGCTGACGCTCGATATCGACGAGGGCCGGCGCTCGCTGGCGCTCAAGAATTTCAAGGCCACAGGACTTGACGATGTGATCGAATCGCGGCTCGGCGACGCCTTGAAGATCATTCCTACTCTGGAAGGGCCTTTCGATCTGGTTTTTATTGACGCCTGGAAGCCGGACTACAAGAAATACCTGGATATGACTCTGCCCCTTGTGCGTTCCGGCGGCGTGATTGCGGCCCACAACGTGGAGTCCCACCCCCAGGATATGCAGGATTTCCTTCTGGCCATCCGCACCAATCCGCAGCTAAGAACGGAGATCGTGAAGCTGGGCCCGGGCGGGCTTTCGATCAGCTACAAGAAATAGTCTGCCGGCGCCTTTGCGGGCCGAGGAATTGCCGCTGCGCTTCTCAAGATATACACTACCAGTCTGCCTGTCGAAGAACGCGGGAGGAGGAGGGGTCTGTTCATGCGGACTTTTTGGCGTTCGGTGGTTCATTGCGTTGCTGCTGCTGTCTTGATGGTGGCCGCCGGATCGGTCGGCGCGCAGGCACGCGGTCTCGAGAGCGGTGATCTGGCGAAGCTTCGCTCGGTCGCCGCGGTGGAGCTCTCGCCCGACGGCGCGCGTGTCGCCTATACCGTGACGAACAACGACGGCCCGGGCCGGCCTTCTTCGCAAGTCTGGATCCTGACCCTGGCCGACGGGAAGTCAATCCGGCTGGGCGGCGAGAAGGAGCATACCTCGAATCCGGTATGGTCGCCGGACGGGCGGTGGATTACTTACCATGGCGGCGAGGCCGACAAGTCAGGGCTGATGGTTGCGCGGCCTGACGGCACGGGCGCCCGGTTCCTCGCGTCCACGTCCGGGACCAACAGCCCGCTGCCTTCGACCGGCGCAAGCGTGTCCTGGTCGCCCGACTCGAAGCGAATCGCCTTCGTTTCATCCGTGCCGGGGCCGGAGACCGAGGAAGCTACGGGCGACCCCATCGTCATCACGCGGTACCTCTACAAGCCGGATTACAGCGAAGGCCTGAGCCACTTCAACGACAACCGCCGGCTGCACATCTTCATGGTGGAACTGGCGGGCGGCCAGGTGCGGCAACTCACCACCGGCACGCACTATGAGCACTCCATCGACTGGTCGCCGAACGGGGAGGAGATCCTCTTTGTTTCAAACCGGGAGCCGAACGAGGACCAATTCTTCAATTACGACGTTTTTGCTCTGAATGTCTCGGGCGGCACGATCCGGCGGCTCACGGCGACGGAAAACGCCGAATACAAGCCGCGGTGGTCGCCTGACGGCAAGACGATCGTATACGAGGCGACGCGGCGGGGACTCACCGACCTCGAGACGACCATGGAGGACACGCACGTCTGGCTGATGAACGCCGACGGCAGCAACCGTCGCGAGCTGGGCGCCGTGATCGACAACCGTCAGGAGGAGCCGGCATGGTCACCGGACAGTTCGGCCGTCTATTTCACGGTTGAGGAGCGCGGGAACGAGCGACTTTGCCGGATGCCGGCATCCGGCGGGCAGCCGCAGGCGGTGGTGAGCGAGCAGGGCGCGGTAGGGGCGTTCTCCGTGGGCAAGGGAAATGCGATCGCCTACACCTTCGCCGGCCCCAGTGATTTTTCCCAGCTCTTCTACAAGAAAGAATCCGAACCGGCCAGGAAACTAACCGACCTGAACGCTGCGGTGCTGGCGGGCAAACAGATCGCGGAAGTCGAGCCATTCACCTTTATCAGCAACGATAACAAATACGAGGTGGAGGCGTTCCTGACCAAGCCGCTGAACCTGACGCCGGGCTCCAAACACCCCCTGATCGTGAACATCCACGGCGGGCCGCACGGCCAGCAAGGACCGTCGTTGAATTTCAAAAACCAGGTGTATGCCGCCCACGGCTGGGCAACATTGATGGTGAACTATCGCGGGTCCACCGGCTACGGGCAAAAGTTCGCCGACGCCGTGTTCGGGGACCAGAACGGGAATGAGGCGCAGGACGTGCTCTACGGCCTGAGCGCCGCGCTGCGCCGCTATCTGTGGATCGACCGGGACCGCCTGGGTTGCGAAGGCGGCAGCTACGGCGGCCAGCTCACCGCGTGGCTGATCACACAAACCAGCATTTTCAAGGCGGCCATTCCCATCGCGGCCATCACGAACCTGATTAGCTACAACTACATGACGTATTACAACCAGTACGAGCAGATGGAGTTCGGCATCTTCCCGCACCAGGGCACCATGATGGACGTGCTGTGGCAGCGCTCGGCGCTGAAGCACGTGGCGAAGGCGAAGACGCCGACCTTGCTGATGCACGGGGAGAACGACAGCGACGTGCCGATCGCCGAGGCGGAGCAGTTTTACATCGCGCTGAAAGACGTTGGTGTGGAAACCGTCATGGCGCGGTATCCGCGGGAGGGCCA
>JACQDG010000339.1 GCA_016201185.1 Acidobacteriota bacterium
ACGCGCGCACCGGTCTTGCCGAACACCCGGGTGGGTATGTCGCCCGGTCTGGGGTTTTGTGCGGCCAGGCCCTCGGCGGCCAGCCCTGCGGCGAGGCTGCCCAGTAGAAAATCCCTGCGTAGTGTGTCTGCCATAACTAAGAAGCTAGCTCAAAGCGCCGGGCCGGTCAATCACCGGTTACAATTGCTGGTGATGGCCCGGGGGCTTTGGATCCTCCTGCTGCTCGCCTCGGCGCAAGGGGGCGAGAGACTGTACGAACTGGCCGGCCAGATCCAGCCCGAAACCAGCGCCGAGGTTTTCCTGCACGGCGCCACCACCCCGTTCAGCGCCGCCACACGCAGCGATCCGCGCGGACGCTTCCGCTTTCGCAAGCTGCCGGCCGGCGCTTATACTCTGGCGGTCTACGTTCCCGGCAGCGGCGAGGTCCGCCAGACCGTCGAGGTGGGACCGAGCCTGGCCGTTTCGAAAGGGCGCGTCAACGTCACGGTGGACACCAGTCACCCGCAGAACATCTCGTCCGAGGTGCTGCTGAGCCGCAGCGTGGCGCCGGCCCGCCAGTTGACCGTCCCGCCGGCCGCCTATCGTGAGTACTCAAAGGCCGAGAAGCGGCTGGCCCGGCGCGACGTGGCGGGCGCGGTGGGGCATCTGGATAAGGCGGTGAAGATCGCTCCGCAGTTCTCCGCCGCCTGGAACGGGCTGGGCGTCATTGCTTACCAGAGCCGCGATTTTCCGCGCGCCAAAAAAAACTTCCGCGAGGCGCTGGAGCAGGACCCGGAGGCCTTTGAGCCGCTGGTCAACCTGGGCGGCGTGCTGCTGACCCTGGGAGAGCTGGACGAGGCGCTGAAATTCAACCTCTACGCCGTGTTACGGCGCCCCAAGGACGCGCTGGCCAACTCGCAGCTCGGCCTGAACTATTTCGTTCTGGGCGATCTCGATCGGGGGCTGAAGTACCTTACCATCGCCAAGGGCATCGACCCAGCCCATTTCTCCCATCCCCAACTGACCCTGGCGGAGATCCACCTGCGGCGGAACGAGCGGCAGGCCGCTGTCGCGGAGCTGGAGGATTTTCTGGAGCGGCATCCCGATTCGCCGGAAGCGGAGAAGATCCGCAGCGTCATCGCCCGGCTGCGGTAGAAGCAAACGGGTCTACCAGTCCAGGCGGTCGCCCACCCGGAGCCCGTAGCGGGCGGCCTGGCCAGAGCCAATTTCCAGTACGTATTGGGTCAATGTGGTGGGGCCGTAATTGGGGCAGATGCGGGAATCGCGGCTCGTGCAGGGCGGGGTGTTCGCGGAAATGAAAACGATGCGGTGGTCCTGGTCCATCCAGATGATGTCGAGTGGAATCAGGGTCTGGTACATCCAGAACAGGAGCACGTCGGGATGATCGAACAGGAAGAGCATCCCGCGGTCGGGATCGAGCCCGGTGCGCAGCATCAGGCCGCGGTCCTGCTCGGGGACGGTGACAGCCAGCTCGGCCAGTATCCTTTGGCCGTCCGGCAGAAAGACGGGCGAGGCGGCGAGCGGCGGCTCGCCGAGATCGACCGTGCGGGCGACGGAGTGTGTATAGCTGAGAGTAGCGGCGTCCAGGCCGGGGGCCGTGAAGGCGGTCTCGGAGACGGCGCCCAGGCTCATCGTGAATTGCGCCGGCAGATTGGCCAGCACGCCGGGCGGCACAGTGAATGATCCGGGGGCAGCCGCTGCTGTGCAGACAAAGTTCGGTTCCGATATTTCCACAAAGCCTGGCTGCGCGTCGCCGCCCGACCAGCTCAGGGTGAGCCCCTGGGACCGGTCGCCGCTCACATTGGTCCACGAAATCGGGGCGGGCGCCGTCAGGGTGGCGGTGAAGGGCCCGACGTCCGCGCCGCCGGTTCCGCTCACAATATAAGTTCCCGGCCCCAGAAAAGCGGAACCGCCGGCCGAGCTTAGCCGGTATACCTTCGAGGGGTTAGCAGAAACTTGCTTGATTCCCTGAGGGCCGGAAAGAGTCAACTGGGGACCGGCATCAAGCGAGCCGGCAGCTTCAGGGGCCAGGGAAGCGCACGAGCCGGCGGGCGGGCGCAAGACGGGCGTGGCGGTCTGCGCGAAAACGGCTGCGGCGGAGTCCTCGACTTGATGGGCGTTGGGGCGTTCGAGGACCACGCGGCGGAGGGCAATCTGGCCCCAGCGTCGCGCGCCGCCTGGGAGATTCCAGGCATCGGCGCAGGGACGTCCGTCGGAAGCAATGGCGATGGTGGCGATATTGCTGTAGACTCCGTTCTGCACCTTGATGGAAAGGGGCACGGCGCAACCGAGCGGGGCCGCCTGGGGGATGCGGAACTGAATCTGGTCCACGCCGGAGCAGCAGCCGCTGCGGCCCTGGTAATCCGTCGGAATCTTGACGCTGCCGAGCGTAACCTCAACCGGCTCATTCAAATTGCCAGCGGGCGGGACCGCATTGTCCGCCGCCGGGATCGGGCCCAGCCCCGTGCCCCAGAGGATCGCTATCTGCCCGGGAGCGGCCGGAGCGACGCGCGAATTCAGCGGTTGCTCGGCCGGCGAAACGTAGTTCTGCACGACGGCCGGTCCCGAGCCGCCGCTGTTGACGGTAAAAACGCCGAAGCTCGAGCGAACCACTTTGATAGGCTCGAAGCCGCTGTCTTGCCCGTTCGAGTGCACCTGGACCCAAACGCGGCCCGCGGGCGTGGAAGAGGGAAGGATGGCGTTGATCTGCCGGTCGCTCACAAAGAGGGGAAGCGCCTCCAGGGCCGCCCCAGCCTGCGGATAAAGGCTCACCGAAACTCCGGCCAGGGAGAGGCCGAGAGGAAACGAGGAAACCTGGACCCCGGGCGCGGCCGGACCCAGGCCCGTGCCGAAGATCGAGAAAATCGATCCCTGGGCGATAGCGCCGCCGGGCGAGCCGGCGGGCTGAAATCCGGTGGCATTGACGATTCCGCCAGGAGAGAGAACCGGCTGCGCCGGCAAGAGGGAAACAGCTAACAGTAAAAGAAAGACCCCGCGCACCAGGAGCCAGGATAGCACGCGCCCCGGAGGCAAGCGGGAGAGCCAGTGTTGGGGCGCTGGAAAGAAAAAAGGAGGCGCCAATCACGCTTCAGATACGATAAGGGCGCTGCTCCCGTATGTGCACTGTGACGGGTTTAGCCCGGGGTTCTTGCTCGTCATTCCACCGCGATATAGATGGCCCCCAGGTCATCGCCCTCGTAAGAAACGGTGACAGGCACCGCGTTCCCTATCGGGGCCTTCTCCGGGATCAGAACGTTGATCTGCCATG
>JACQDG010000340.1 GCA_016201185.1 Acidobacteriota bacterium
GGTGCTGCGTGGGCTGGCTCGTTTTTCCGGGGTTCATCTTTACAGCGAGGCCGGCGACGTGCTTTATGCCGCGCGCGGTCTCGTGGGGGTCCATACGGTCTCGGGGGGTAAGCGGGTCTTCCAATTGCCCCGGGCGGTGGAGGAGGTGTACGACCTTTTCGACAACAAGACGGTGGCGCGAAATACGAAGACCTTTCAGGTGACGCTGCCGCCGGTTTCGACCGCGCTCTATTACACGGGGGCAGCGGGGTTGCGGGCGGCGTGGAAGCGCGGGAGCGGGGCCTGAGACGGGAGCTCGACTTAGGCTACTTTCTAGGCTAGAATTAAACTATGATTCGGCTCAACATCCACGAGGCCAAGACCCATCTCTCCCGCTATCTGGATCGGCTAGCGAAAGGGGAAACCATCATTCTTTGCAAGCGGAATGTGCCGATTGCCGAGATTCGCCCGCTGCCTCCGGCGCGGAAGGCCCGGCGACCGATAGGTCTGGACAAGGGGAAGTTCGAAATCCCCAAGAAATTCTTCGACCCTATGCCGGATGAATGGCTGGAGGCCTTCTACGGCGGGAAGCCGTGAGGCTCTTGCTCGACACGGTGGCGTTCCTGTGGATTACCCTGGACGACCCCAAGGTGTCCAAACGAGCGCGGGAAGCGTTCACTGACCCTGATAACGAAGTATTTCTAAGCGTGGTATCCGCCTGGGAGATTGCCATCAAACATTCGCTCGGCAATTTGCCCTTGCCCGCACCGCCGGTGGAATTTATTCCTTCACGAAGGAAGGCTTACAGCTTACTGTCATTGCCGTTGGAGGAAGAGGCGGCCGTCTGTGTGTCGCGTCTTCCCAGGCTGCACGCAGACCCCTTTGATCGCATGCTGATTTGCCAGGCTATTGTGCATGGTCTCACCGTGCTGACTCCGGATAATCTCATCGCACAGTACGCGGTGCGCGTCCTGTGGTAGGACCCAAGCCGCCCGTGGTGGCCGCTCATTCCAACGATTCGAGAATCCGCCGGTAGGCCCGGTAGCGGGCGGCCGGAATGGCGCCATTATCCACGCTCTGCTTCACAGCGCAGGCAGGCTCGTGGGTATGGGTGCAGTCGGAGAAGGCGCAGGCAGCGGCGCAGGCAAGGAATTCCTGGAAATAGCGGTGCAACTCCTCGCGGCTGAGCTGCCACAGGCCGAACTCGCGAATGCCGGGCGTGTCGATGATTCGCGGGCCGTTCGGGATCTGGTAAAGCGTGGAGGAAGTTGTGGTGTGGCGTCCCTGGCCGCCGGATTCTCTGACGGCGCGGGCCGCCAGACCGAGCTCCGGGCGGATGGCGTTCAGGAGCGAGGACTTTCCCACGCCGCTGTGCCCAACCAATACACAGAGACTACCGGCCAGCGCTTCCATCAGCCCCGAGATCCCTTGCCCCGTGGCGGCCGAACAGAGGAACAGGCGGGGCCCCAGCGAGCGATAGGGATCGAGGGCGGCGAGGTCCGCTTCGCTGTCGACCAGGTCCATCTTGTTGACGCAGAGGACCGGCTCCGCGCCCGATCGCTCGATGGCGATCAGGTAGCGGTCGATCAGACCGGGCCGCAACGCCGGGGAGCGGACCGACGCCACGATCACCACCACCTCAATATTGGCCGCGATCACCCGCTCCAGGCGGGGATTGTGCGGATCGGGCCGGGACAGCGTGGTGGTCCGGGGCAGTACCTCCTGGACCCTTTCGAGCCTTCGCCCTGTGACGGACACGAGCACGCGGTCCCCGACGGCCAGGTCCGGCAGCAGCCGGCAATTGACTTGCTGGGCTCCGCAGAGCACCTTGCAGGAGCCCGGATGAATGGCGATTACCTGGCCCTGCCGAGACGGCGATTCCTTCGACCGGCGGTCGCGCCTATCAAATACGGGGACAGGGTCGTCCTCCGATTCCTCGCGGTCGACGGCGCGCAGGTCAAGGCGGGGCCTGGGCGTGGGCTGGCGTGCCGCCCGGCGCATCTTGGCGGCCAGCTTGCGGGACTTTCGATTCAGGTTCTTCTCGTGCTCCTCGATATGCTTGCGAAGTTTTCTTTCCTCTCGCGACATGGATAGTCTCCCGTGGCGGCGCACGTCAGGCGCGCTGCCGGTAAATGGCTATGAATGTGAAGGAAAGCTCTGAGCTGCAGAAAGAGACGAGGCAGGGACACTTCACCCTGTGGCAGAAGCGCCCGGGAGCTCAGAGTCTAATCAGGCAAGCATAGGCGAACAAGCATTCATCATACCCGAAGGAGACGGGCCCCGCAACGGTGAAATTTCTTGTAACCTTTTGCTGATACCTCAGTATTCCCCCATGAACGGAACGCCCAGCGTGGATTCGCCGAACGATGAGGTGCTGATGCTCGCGGTCGAGAACGGCGACGCACGGAAGCTGGCGGTCTTGTTCGATCGGCACCACCGTGTACTGTTCCATTTCTACCTTCGCCTCACCGGCGACCGGGATGCCAGCGAGGACCTGGTGCAAGACGTCTTCTTCCGGATGCTGAAGTATCGGCAAACCTACCGGCCAGGGATGGATTTCGCCACCTGGATGTACCGGATCGCCCGCAACGCGCGGACGGACTATTTCCGGAAGCGCAGCCGGGAAGTCGCGCTGGAAGAGGGGTGGGATGCGGCCGGGGATGCGGATGCGGCGCCCGGCAGGGGCCTGGAGGCCCGGCAGGAGGCCGCTATGCTGCGCCGGGCGCTCGCGAAACTGCCGGA
This sequence comes from Acidobacteriota bacterium, assembly GCA_016201185.1. Classification (GTDB taxonomy): domain Bacteria; phylum Acidobacteriota; class Terriglobia; order Bryobacterales; family JACQDG01; genus JACQDG01. Next base: position 2,722 of record JACQDG010000340.1, read on the forward strand.
GGAGAAGCGCGAGGTGCTGGTGCTGAGCCGGTTTCAGAACCTGCGCTACGAGCAGATCGGCGAGCTTTTGGGGTGCGACGTGGGCGCGGTGAAGGTGCGCGTGTATCGCGCGCTGCGGGAACTGCGGGAAATCTATTCCCAGATTTCGGGCAGGAAAGCATCATGAAATGTGAACAAGCGCGAGAGCAATTGCCGGATTACCTGGCCGACGGCCTGGATCCGGAGGAACGATCGGAGCTGGAGGAGCATTTTGCAGGGTGCGCCTCCTGCCGGGAGGAGGCGGCGGCGTGGACGCGGCTGGGGGAGCTTACCGCTGAAGAGCCGAGCCCGGCCTTACGCGCTCGCTTCGAGGCGATGCTCGAGGCGTACGAAGAGGGATTGGGACGCCGCGCGCGGGAGCAGCGGACTTCAGGAGGCTCGGCGGTTCCCGGCTGGCTCCGGGGCTGGTGGCCGCAGCGGCCGGCCTTGCAATTTGCCTGCTCCGTCGGATTCCTGATCGTCGGGCTGGGCGCCGGGCATCTGCTCACGGCCCGCGGCGCGGCCGACGGGCAGCTCTCCCAGCTCCGCGAGGAGGTCCACAACATGCGGGAGATGGTGGCGCTGTCGCTGATGCAGCAACAGTCGGCGAGCGAGCGGCTGCGAGGAGTGAACTGGAGCTACCGTGTGGACCGGCCGGATAGCGAGGTCCTGGCCGCACTGCTGCGCACTGTGAAATACGACCCCAGCGTGGATGTGCGGCTGGCGGCGGCCGATGCGCTGCGGCAGTTCAGCCAGTATCCCGCTGTCCGCCAGGGGCTGGTGGAGGCCCTGGGCCGGCAGAAATCGCCCCTGGTGCAGATTGCGCTGATCGATCTGCTGGTGGATATACGGGACCGGCGGGCGGCGGGTGCGCTGCGGCAACTGGGCGCGGATACGAGTCTGGAATACGTGGTCCGCGAGCGGGTCGAGCAGGGCCTCGAAAAGCTGGGGATGGGAGAAAAATCATGGGCAAGGTAATTCCGCTGGCGCTTTGTCTGCTGGCTGCGGTGAGCGGCGAGACGGTCGAGGAGAAGGAGACGATCCGGCGGACATTCCGGCTGGCGCAACCTTCGGCGGCCAAGCGGGTCGAGGTGGACAACCTGAACGGGTCGATCCGTGTGGCCGGCACAAGCGGGGGCGACGTCGAGCTGATTGCCCACCAGACCATCAGCGCGGAATCGAAAGAAAAAGTGCAGCAAGCCCGGCAGGAGGTGAAGCTGGAGATCGAGCAGCGGGATAACACCGTGAGCCTCCTGGTCGATGGGCCGTTCCGGTGCAAATGCGGCGACGGCTCGATAAATTTCCGCGGCTGGCACCATTACGGTTACAAGGTCCGCTACGATTTCGAGCTGAAAGTGCCGCAGGATGCGGGCCTGTATCTGCGGACGGTGAACGACGGGGAGATCAAGGTCGAGAACGTTTTCGGCGATTACGACATTGAGAACATCAACGGCGGAATCGAGATGCTGGAAGCGGCCGGGTCGGGACGGGCCTACGCGCTGAACGGCAAGCTGATGGTGCTGTTCCGGAAGAATCCGCAATCGGCCTCGTATTTCGGCTCGCTTAACGGGCCGGTGGACCTGCTCTTCCAGCCGGATCTTTCCGCCGATCTGCGGGTGAAAACCTTCAACGGAAAGATTTACAGCGACTTCCCGGTGACGTATCTGCCCCCCGCCGCCCCGCAACAGGAGCGGCGCAACGGGAAGTTCGTCTTCAAGGCCGACCGCTTCGCCGGCGCGCGAGTAGGCAAGGGCGGGCCAGAAATCAAGCTGGACGGATTTAACGGGGATATCCGGATTCGCCAGCGGGGCTCCGATTGAAACCACAGATGAACACAGATGAACACGGATGAGGAAAACGAACATGAAACGACCTAATTGGCTTCCAACCGGCTTCATACTCTCTGCTCTTGCCGGGACATTAGCCTTTGGACAGGGTACGCACGACGTGGTTTCGGTGGCCTTCAGCGATCCGTCGCGTCCCGGCCTGATCCGGGTGAGTCTGATCAACGGGGGCATCACGGTCAAGGGCTATGACGGGAAAGAAGTGATCGTGGAGGCCCGTGCGCGCTCGCGGGGGCCGGGATCGGAAGAAGGGCTCAAGCGGATCCTGATGTCGGCCACGGGGCTTTCGGTAGAAGAAGAGAACAACACGATGAGCATCGGCACGGATTCCCACACGCGAGCCATCGACCTGACCATCCAGGCGCCGCGAAAGACCTCCCTGCATTTGAAGTGCATCAACGATGGGGACATCAAAGTGGAGGACATACAGGGCGAGCTCGAGATCAACAACATCAACGGCTCGGTGACGCTGTCCAGGGTTTCCGGCTCGGCGGTGGCCCATGCCCTCAACGGCAAGGTGCTGGTCACTTTCGTCCAGGTGGACCCCAAGAAGTCGATGTCGTTCAGCTCCATGAACGGAACGATCGACGTGACTTTCCCGCCCGACCTCAAGGCCAATGTCAAGATGCAGTCCGACCGGGGAGACATTTACAGCGATTTTGAGGTCCGCGTCCGGGAGGATACACCCAAGCAGATCGTGGAAGATTCGCGCAGCCAGAACGGCAAATACCGCGTGCGGATCGACAAGGCAGTGTATGGGTCCATCAACGGCGGCGGCCCGGAGATCCAGTTCAAGAACTTCAACGGAGCGATCTACATTCGGAAGGCGGGGAAGTAACCACAGATGAACTCAGATAAAGCAGATCGGTAGTCTCTATCCGGTGTAAGAGAATTTTTCGGGCTCGATCTTGTAGAGAACCCGCACTTCGCCCGGCCGGCGGTACGGATACTTGTCCAAATCCAGATACTTCTTGGCCATTTTGTCGATGTGCTCGGAAGCGCCCTGTTCAGTGATTTCCACCACTTGGCCGCGGATTTCGAGATACCGGTAAGGATTATCGGGGTCGAGGATGGCTAGCGCCACGCGCGGATCGGCGCGCATGTTGCGGTCCTTGCGGCGGCCCCTGGCGGAGTTGACTAGCACGTGGCGGCCGTCGTAGTCGCACCACACCGGGGTCACCTGCGGCCGCCCGTCGGGCATCAGGGTAGCCAGGCTGGCGAAAGCTTTCTTGCTGAAAAGGTCCAGGTATTTTTCCGGGATCATGACCTCCTCCGTCAGGGGGCGCGTCTTTCCAGGTTTAGGATCACTCCCCAAAGCAGCGCGAACCCAGCGATCTGGATTGCTGAGACGCGAGCCCCGAGGAACACCCAGTTCAGCAGCGTGGCCGTGGCGGGGAAGCTCAGCTCGGCCACGGCGGCAAGCGAAGCGCGGGTCCGGCCGAGGCCGCGGTAGTAGATGAGCAGGGCCGCCAGCCCGGGAATTAGCGCCAGCAGTACCAGGGAAATGCCCTGCCGCGCATTGAGACTTAGGCTGGTCACGACCAGGGCGGACCTCCACCAGGCCAGGATCACCAGAAACGGCGCGGCGGCGAAGATGCGCAGTCCGGTCAGGGTGAGGAAGGAAACACTGTTCAGCACGAAGCGGCCCAGAACGGTGGAGGACCCCCACAGGGCGGCCGCGGACAGCGCCAGGAGGGCGGCGGAAAAATGCGCGGCATCCAGAGGCGGCTTGCCCAGCCGGTCGCCGAAGCTGACCAGATAGGCGCCGGCCAGGGCCAGCAGGAGGCAAATCCAGAAGCGGCGCCCCAGGGACTCCCGCAGCAGCGCCCGCGCCAGCAGGGCGGAAAAGAACGGCTGGCTCTTCTGGAGGAAAACAGCGGTGGTGGGATTACCGATCTTGATAGCCTCGGTGAAGCAGATGGTCCCCAGCGCCGAGCCGCCCCAGGCGATACCCAGCACGGCGGCCCACTGCAGCGGCCGCAGAGAGCGCCACTCGGGTCGCGCCCGCCAGAAGGACGGCAGCAGCACGGCGATCAGGATCAGGTGCTCGCTCAGAACGACCTGTGAGCTGGTCAGAACGGAGGTGAGGGGCCGGCGCAGCAGCGTATCCGTGCCCCAGAGGCTGGCCCCCGCCGCCACCCACAACAGCGCCCAAGGCCGGCTGTAGGGCTGCGAGCGCCCGGCGCCGGAGGGGAGGCGATCGGTGCTCATGGTAAAGTTTCCAGTGTCTAGCCGCGCTGCTGTCGACGGAAGGCGATCGACTCCAGGATTTGACGGAAACGGGGCTGGCTGCGGATGTTGGCTAGCAGCGCATCACGGCGAAACCATTCGGCGCGTTCGTCGCCGTTGCGCACGGCCCGGTCCAGCCACTCCAGCGATTTGGCCGGCTCGCCCATTACGGCATAAAACTCCGCCGCGCCGTAAGTGGCCAGGAAGTGGGCCGTGGCAAACTTCAGCAGCTCTTCGTTCATCTCCTGGAGCGCCTCTTTTCGTTTCCCTTCCAGTGCGAACAGCAGCGCCCAGGGTAGCCGCACAAGGAAGTTCTGGCGGTCCGCCGGGCGGCCGCGCTCGAGCGCTTGGCGCGCCTTGGCCAGCTCGCCCTGCGTCATGTACGCTTCGGCTAAGAGCAGAAGGGCGTAGAGATTCTGCGGGTCCTGCTCCAGCACCTTCTCCTGCTCGCGGATGGCCCCGGCGACGTCCCCTTGCTGCCGCAGGTTTTCCCCAAAATTGATGCGCGCCGGAAAGAACAGCGGATCGCGGTCCAGCAACTTTTTGAGCAGGTCTTGGGCTTCAGCGTAATCCCCGTTCAGGGCATGGTAGTTGCTGAGCCATATATAGGCGGCCGGTTCGGCCGGGTTGGCTTTCAGCGCCTTCTCGGCCTCGCCTGGCACCAGCTCTTTCCGTCCCTGGTAGGCATAGACGGCGGCAAGGGCGGAATGAGCACGGGCGGAGTTGGGGTCGTCTGCCAGGGCGCGGCGGATTTCCTCTTCCGCCTTGTATAAGAAGGAGGTATCGTTGGAGTACCCGCTGTCGATCATCAGGACGTAAGTAAGCCCGTACCAGCCCCGCGCTTCGGCAAAGTGCGGATCAAGCTGGAGCGCGCGCTCCAGCATCTGCCGGGCCCGCGTCAGGTCGTACTGGGCGCGGAGGAACAGCATGGCCTTCTCGAAATACTCGTTGGCCTCAGGATTCTTGGAAAGAGTAGGGCGCGCGCCGAAGACCGGCCCTACCGGCATCGGCGAGGCCGAGCGTTGGCGGTACAGCGTCACCCCCGCGCCCCCCGCCAGCGTCAAGAGACCCACGACGCCGGCGGCCCACAGCCAGCGGCGGCGGGACCACGGCGCGCCGCGCGCCGCCTCGGGCACTACGGGAAGCGCTAGGATCCCTGACTGCAGCATTTCCAGCGCGGAGCGTACTTCGCCGGCGCGTGGATAGCGTTGCGCGGGCTCCTTCGCCAGGCAGCGCTGGATCGTCGCGCGCAGGCCGGGCGGCACGCGGTCGGACAACGGCCCGGGCGGGTCACGCAAGATCGACGAGGTGATCTCGAAAGCCGTGTTTCCCTTGAACGCAAAATCACCCGTGACCATCTCGTAGAGGATGATTCCCAGGGCCCACAGGTCGCTGCGGGCATCAGCCTGCTGGCCGCGCAAGACCTCCGGCGCAATGTAGCCCAGGGTGCCGACGATGCCGCCCACGGCGGTTAGCGACCGCTCCGATCGGGTCAGCTCGCCGACCTCGTTGCGCATTTTCTTGGCCAGGCCGAAATCCAGCACCTTCACGCGGCCTTCCGGGGTAATGAGAACGTTGGTACCCTTCAGGTCGCGGTGGACGATGCCCCGCTCGTGGGCGTGGTCCAGAGCGTCGGCGATCTGGATGCCGTAGCGGATGGCGGTGTCGAGCGGCAAACCTTCGCCCGGACCAAGCGCCAGGGCGCTCAGAGGCTTGCCCTCCACGAATTCCATGGCGATGTAGATCTGTCCCTCGACCTCGTTCACCTCGAAGATAGTGCAAATGTTGGGATGATTCAGGGCGGAGATGGTGCGGGCCTCGCGCAGGAAACGCTCGCGGGCAGTTTCGTCGCCTAGCATAAGCTGCCCTAGCACCTTGATCGCCACGATACGGTCCAGCCGCGTGTCGCGGGCGCGGTAAACCACGCCCATCCCACCGGCCCCGATTTGCTCGAGGATTTCGTAATGCCCCAGGGCTTGGCCAATCATGAAGGGGGAACCCGCGCCTCCGTGTATTCTACCGCGGCGGCGACGTTGAAATCCCTGCGGTAAAAGACTATTCTTCAGAACACGGCGTGAGCCATGACCGGCCAAACGATTTCCCACTACCGCGTTCTTGAAAGGCTCGGCGGCGGGGGCATGGGAGTGGTGTACAAAGGCGAGGACACGCGGCTGGGCCGCAGCGTCGCGTTGAAATTTCTGCCGGAGGAGTTTTCCGAAGACCGGCAGGCGCTGGAGCGGTTCCAGCGCGAAGCGCGCACCGCCTCATCGTTGAATCACCCCAATATCTGCACGATTTACGACATCGGCGAATATGAAGGGCGGCCCTTCATCGTGATGGAGCTGCTCGAAGGAGAAACGCTGAAGCATCGCCTTACCGGCAGGCCGGTTGCCATTGAGGCACTGCTGGACCTGGGGATTCAGATCACCGACGCTTTGGATGCGGCGCATTCGAAAGGGATCGTGCACCGTGACATCAAGCCGGCGAATATTTTCTTAGTCGGTCCGAAAGGACGACCCGGGCTGGCTAAGATTCTGGATTTCGGTCTGGCCAAGCTGGTGGAAGAGCGACGCCAACCCGAGACGCCGGCGATGCTCACAGTGACCGTAGAAAATCTCACCAGCCCCGGAGTGGCGATGGGCACGGTGGCCTACATGTCGCCGGAGCAGGCGCGGGGCGAGGAAGTGGATGCGCGCACGGACCTTTTCTCTTTCGGCGTGGTCCTCTACGAGATGGCCAGCGGGCAGCCGCCATTCAAAGGAAACAGCACGGCGGTGCTGTTCGACGCCATTCTGAACAAGAGCCCTGTCTCGCCGCTGCGCCTGAACCCCGACTTGCCGGCGGAGATGGAAGGGGTCATTTCAAAGGCGCTGGAGAAAGACCGGGAAGTGCGCTGCCAGACCGCCTCAGAGCTGCGGGCGGACCTGAAACGGGTGAAACGGAACCGGGAGTCGGGGCGGACCTCGGCGAACGCGGCGGTGGCTGTGCCGGCGCCAGCGGCTCCACGGCCCCGAGTCTCCAAGCTGCTGTTGGCTGTGGGGCTGCTCCTGTTTGCGGTTTTGTCGTACCTGTTCCTGCGGTCCGGTGAGGGCGGCAAACCGGCATCCAATCCGCTCCAAAACGCCACCTTCACCCAGCTCACCGATCTGCCGGGCGAGGAAACCTACCCCAGCCTTTCTCCGGATGGGAAGTCATTTGTTTATGCCAGCCGGGTCTCCGGCAACTGGGACATCTATCTACAAAGAGTAGGCGGCAAGAACCCCGTGAATCTTACCAAGGATTCTCCCGCCGACGACACGCATCCTGCTTTTTCCCCGGACGGCGAGCAGGTCGCGTTTCGTTCGGAAAGAAACGGTGGCGGCATTTTCGTGATGGGCGCCACCGGCGAAAACGTCCGCCGCCTCACCGATTTCGGCTACCAGCCGGCCTGGTCGCCGGACGGGAAGCAAATCGTTTTTGCCACCGAGGGCCCGGAAGACCCGGCTGCTCGGTTCTCCGAAAGCCAGCTCTGGACCGTTAGCGTGGCCAGCGGCGGAAAGCGGCAGCTTACAAAACCGAGCGGTGTTCCGGATGCGGTCCAGCCCAATTGGTCGCCGCACGGCCACCGTATTGCTTACTGGGCCAACCGCGGCGGCCAGCGGGACATCTGGACCGTGGCGGCGGACGGCACGCAGCCGGTAGCGGTCAACGGCGACCCTCCTCTCGACTGGAACCCCGTCTGGTCCCCGGATGGGAATTATCTGTACTTCTCCAGCGACCGGGGCGGCAGCATGAACCTGTGGCGCGTTCGCATGGAGGAAAAATCCGGCAAAGTGCTGGGCACACCGGAACCGATCACCACGCCTTCCCCTTTCAGCGGCCCGCTCAGCATCTCGCGCGACGGCAGACGGATCGCCTACGTGCAGCAGGCTTCTACAGCGAACCTCCAAAAAGTCTCATTTGATCCTGTGAAGGAAGCTTTGGTGGGACAGCCGCAGTGGGTCACGCAGGGTTCCAGGCACATCGGCGGGTGCGATCCATCTCCTGAAGGGGAATGGCTGGCATTTGACACGCTAGGCTCGAAACAAGAGGACATTTTCGTCATCAAAACGGATGGGACCGAGATGCGCCAGCTCACCAATGACGTTTACAGGGACCGCTTCCCTCGCTGGTCGCCCGATGGCAAGCGCGTTGCTTTTATGTCAAATCGCAGCGGCCGCTACCAGGTCTGGCTCATCAACGCGGATGGCAGCGGCCTTGAGCAGATCACCTATGAATCGCATGGCGACTCCCTGTATCCCGTCTGGTCGCCTGATGGCACGCGTTTAGCCTATAGCATTCTTGGCGTCAGGCCCTTCCTGGTTGAAGTTGGAAAACCATGGAAGGAGCAACCTTCTAAGCCTGTAGCAGCGGCGGGCAAGACCGGTGAGGCGTTTTACGCCTGGTCGTGATCTCCTGATGGGCAGAAGCTGGCGGGCCACCTGGTTGGCGCCGGCGGCGAGCGGTCTGGCATCGCCGTCTACTCCCTGGAATCTCAAAAACTGGAGCGTTTGACAGATTCCGGGGGCCGTCCTGCGTGGTTGAACGACGGCCGCATGTTGTTGTTCCAGAATCGGGACAAGCTCTACCTCCTGGACAGCCAATCCAGGAAGGCCCGCGAAATCCTTTCCGCAGCGCCGCATTCCATAACGCGCACCGGCGCCAGGCTCTCACCCGACAACCGGACGATCTATTTCAGCGTGGCTGTCACGGAAGCCGACATCTGGCTGGCGTCGCTCGAGAACCCAAAATAGGGCCGGTGAGGAGCAATGCCGGCCGGCGGCGGGATCGGGCCGGCGCCTCTGGACGCCTGGGCTATTATCTCCGGCGCCTCATCGGCGCCGTGTGGCTTTGGTGCGTTGAGCGCGAGGTTCCTCCTGATCCGCCGGGGCCTCCAGCACCGCATTCAGCGTGATAGAGCCGCCGGGGCTAAACTGCACGCTGCGGTCCCAGGACTGGCCGCCGCTCTTCACCGTCACCCGGTGAACTCCGGCCGGCAGTTGCAAGGTGGAAGGGGTGCTGCCTACGAAAATACCGTCCACCTCAATCTCTGCGCCGGGAGTGCTGGTGAGAATGGTTACCGACGCCACGCCGGCCGAGGCGGCAGGCGCCGGTCCCGGCTGCCCGCCTGTGCTCCCCGAAGCGGGTGTGACGGGGGCAAAGCCGGCCGCTATAGCCATCTCGCGATCGACCAGTTGCGAATTCATGTTGGGCGAAGTCGCGGTGGTATTCATGACCAGATGGGTATCATCGGTGAATACCTCGAACATCGCCCCCTTGGGGACGGTGGCGTCCTTCCCCTGCATCAGCAGGGCAAACGGCGCGGCCGGCCAGAAAGCCACAGCCAAGATGCCCGTCGTGACGCCGCTGGCCATGGTCCGGTTGCCGCCTTCCTTCTTGGTCTGGGTGTAGCGCACGGGGATCCACTGGCCGTCCACCGCTCGCACCCGGTCGATGGAGAAGTCCAGCTTGCCGCTTCGCCCCATGCGCCGCTTTTTTTGCGCCAAAGTGACGGTGCCGGTGGCGCCGGAGCTTTGCGGTATAACCACCGTGTTGCCGACCTTGATCGGATCAGCCACCGAGAACGATACGGTCTGGCCCTCGTCGGCGGTGGCCGAGGAAATGGGAGATTCCAGACGCACGCGAATCTTGGTGCCATCCGCGATCTGGACCTGGGCCAGGCAGGCCGCTGCGATGGCCGTGAACAACAGGATAATCTTCATTTTTTGACCCTTTTTCCCATCATGTGAGGGGTGGAACCACCCCCAATGCATATCGGCCAAGACTGCCCCAGGGCCAAGATTATTTTCGGGCGGTAATTCGTCTACAATGACGAACTAGTGCCGAAGACCATCGCCATTGTGGGGGGGACGGGGGCCGAGGGCTCCGGACTGGCGCAGCGGCTGGCCCGGGCCGGGGCGCGGGTCCTGATCGGATCGAGGGACTTGCGGCGCGCGGAGGCCGCGGCGGCGCGGATCCCGAGAGCCGAGGGCCGCCTGAACGCGGACGCCGCGCGCGAGGCGGACATCGTGATTCTCACCGTGCCGCTGGAGGCGCAGATCTCCACATTGAAGTCCCTCAAGGCGAGCTTTCGCCCGGGCGCGGTCCTGGTGGATACGACGGTTCCACTGGAAGCTGCCGTCGGCGGGCGGCTCACGCGGACGCTCGGGCTGTGGGCCGGCTCGGCGGCCGAGCAGGCGGCCCGTCACGTTCCGGATGGCGTGGCGGTGGTGGCGGCCTTCCATTCCGTCAGCGCCAGCTTGCTGGCCGAGATCGACACATCCCTGGAAAGCGATGTGCTGCTGTGCGGTGACAGCGCTGAGGCGAAAGCCGCGGTTCGAGAAGTGATCGAGATGCTTCCTGGAGCGCGGGCCGTGGATGCCGGGCCGCTCGAGAATGCTCGCTTGCTCGAAAGCCTCGCCGCCCTGCTGATATCCCTCAACATCCGGTACAAGGTGAAGCACACCGGGGTGCGGATCACCGGGCTTGAGCCGTAACATGGCCGGTAAAATCGTCGCTCTGGCGGGCGGGGTGGGCGCGGCGCGTTTCCTGGAGGGGCTGGCCTCGGTCGTTGCGCCGTCGCGAATCTACATCGTGGGGAACACCGGTGACGATGCCGAGATCCACGGGCTTCCGATTTGCCCGGACCTGGACACCGTCAGCTATACCCTGGCCGGCCTCGCCCATCCCGAGCGCGGCTGGGGCATCCGCGGCGACACGTTTCATTGCCTGCAGGCGCTCACGCGGCTAAGGGCCGCAACATGGTTCCAGCTCGGAGATCGCGATGTGGCCACGCACCTCTACCGTCGCGAGCGCCTCCGGCAGGGAGCGACGCTCAGCCAGGTGACTCGGGAAATCCGCGCGGCGCTGGGCATCCGGGCTGAAATGGTCCCCATGTCGGACAGCCCGGTGCGGACGCGGATTATCACCCGGCGCGGGGAACTCGAGTTCCAGAATTATTTCGTGCGGCGCAAGGCGCGGGATGCGGTGCTAGGCGTTCGGTACGAGGGGGCGGAGCAGGCCCGGCCGGCGCCTGGGGTGCTCGAAGCGATTCATGGGGCCGCCGGGATCGTGGTGTGCCCGTCGAATCCCATCATTAGTATCGGGCCGATCCTGGCGGTGCCGGGCATCCGCGAGGCCCTGCGGCAAACACCCGCGCCGGTGGCCGCCATCTCGCCGATCGTGGGTGGACGAGCGCTGAAAGGTCCCGCAGCCCGTATGATGAAGAGCATGGGATGGCGGGCCTCAGCCGCGCAGGTGGCCGAGCTCTACCGCGACTTTCTCGACGTGTTTGTGCTCGACGGCGTGGACCGGGACGAGGCCAGGAGGGTCGAGGCGCTGGGCATTCGTACTGTGGTGACTAACACGATTATGAGCGGCGTGCCGCAAAAGAAGGCTCTGGCCCGAACCGTGCTTAAGGCCTTGGAACTGGCATGATCTTTGCCTTGCTGCCGGTAAAGGCCCCGCCGCAGGCCAAGCAGCGGCTGAACGGTTTTCTCTCCGCCGCCGAACGGGAAGCGCTGGCCCGCATCATGTATGAAGACGTGCTGGCGGTTCTGTGCGCGTCGCGGGGACTCGATCGGATCGTGGTGGTCACGAGCGATGAAGCCACGGACCGCCATGCCCGCGGGTCGGGGGCTCTTGTTTTCGAAGAGCAGGAACAACGGAGCCACAGCCACTCGGCCGACGCCGCCGCCCGCCGGGCGACGGAGATGGGCGCACGGACAATACTGCTCATTCCTATCGACGTCCCTCTCGTCACTCCGGCGGAAATCGAGGAACTGATCGCCGCGGCGGCCGAGGCCGGCGTGGTGATCGTGCCCTCTTCGGACGGGACAGGCACCAACGCCCTGGCGCGGACTCCCCCGGACGCCATCCGGAGCCGCTTCGGCCCGGGCAGCTTTCGCGCCCACCTGGATCAGGCCAAGTCCCTCGGTCGGACGGTGAAAGTGCTGCGCCCTCCGGGTCTGGTCTTCGATGTCGATACGCCGGACGACGCAGCGGAGCTATTGGCCCGCGCCCCCCACTCTCGAGCGGCGCAAGTGGTGCGGTCGAAATGGGCATTGAAATCATAGGGCTCACCGGCATCCCTGAAGTGCAAAGGGGTGATGACTTGGCAGAGCTGATCCGCCGGGCGGCCGCCGGGGAGAGCCGGCCTCTCGACCGCAGCGTCATCCTCGTTGTCGCGCAGAAGATCGTATCCAAGTCAGAGGGGGCGGTGGTCGATCTGCGCACGGTGGAACCCTCGGCCCTGGCGCGGGAATGGGCCGACCAATGGGGCAAGGATGCCCGGCTGATCGAGGTGATCCTCCGGGAGTCCCGCCGCATCGTCAAGATGGACCGCGGCGTATTGATCGCCGAAACGCGGCACGGATTCGTGATGGCCAACGCCGGGGTGGATCAATCCAATGTTCCCGGTGAGGAGTATGTCACCGTGCTGCCAGACGACCCGGACGCTTCGGCGCGCCGCCTGCAGAACGCCCTGGGCTGCGGGGCCGTAATCATTGCTGATACCTTTGGAAGGCCGTGGCGGGAAGGACTGGTGAACGTGGCGGTCGGCGTTTCGGGCCTGACGGCCCTGGAGGATTACCGCGGGCTTCCCGACCGCTGCGGGCGGCCGCTCGAGAGCACAGTCATCGCCCTGGCCGACGAACTGGCCGCGGCGGCGGGTCTCGTGATGCGCAAGGCCGCGGGGGCGCCCGTGGCGCTGATTTCCGGCCTGGAATGGAAGCCGGCCGAGGGGTCGGCGCGCGCCCTGATCCGCCCCGCCGGGCAGGACCTGTTTCGCTAAGCTTCGGCTACTCGATGTGAATGTTGCCGGAGCCGGTGCTCACGTCGAGCAACGCCCCGCCGTTGCGGACTTTGCCTTCGATTCGCCGGGGGCTGATGGTGCCCTGGACGGTTACCGGGTGACCGACCTCGACGCGGCCCGAGCCGGTGTGGGCCCGCAGGTCGAAGCCAGCCTGTGAGGGAAGGCGGACCGTCACGCTGCCCGAGCCGGCATCCAGGCGCCAGTCCCCGGTCGGCTCGCCTTGCGCTGTTATATTCCCGCTGCCGGTATGCGCCCGCAGGGAGCCCCGCACGCCTGCCACTTCTACGCTGCCGGAGCCGGTTCTTACCTCGACGTTGCCGGAAGCGGTCTGTTCCAGCCGCACATTCCCGCTGCCGGTCTCAGCTTGGAGCGGACCAGCGATACCCGCGCCTCGGATTCCTCCACTGCCCGTGTGGGCCGAGACCCGTCCCTTAATGACATCCATCCGGACGTCGCCGGAGCCGGTGGAAGCGCGCACTTCATTGCTGATATTGTTGATGGTGATGCTGCCGGAGCCCGTGCCGGCGCTCACCGGCCCGTGGATTCCTTCTACGGTCTGGCTTCCGGAGCCCGTTTGCGAAGCCAGCCGGGTCTCCACCGGGGTGACGATCTCGTAGCTGATCGAGACGTTGCGCCGCAGTTCTTCGTCATCGATGCGGCCGATGCGGATGACGTTGCCGCTCTGCTCGATGGGCGGATTGGTTTCCAGGCGGCGAACTTTGTCCTCCGCGTCCAGGCCGCCGCGCCAGTCGCTGCGGGCGTGGATGCGACCATGGATCTGCACGGCGCCGGCGTCGCCGTTGTGTACGCTGATGCTGCCCGAGCCTGTTTTTACTTCCAGTTCCACCGCGCCTGTGACCTTCAGGGTCCGGTCGAATGATCCCTCGGCCGCCGCAAGGAGGGATAGAGGAAGAGCCGCGGCGATCGCTAGCATGGCCAAGAACTGTCCCCGTTCGAATTGACTTTTCATGTTGTTCTCCTATGAGGAACCACTGGCGCTCAGTTCATCGCTGCTTGATGAACGGTTTCCTCCACCACCCGCCCGTCAAACAGATGAATGGTGCGATCGGCGAACTGGGCGTAGCGCGGATCGTGGGTCACCATGCAAATGGTGGCGCCTTCCTGGTGCAGTTGCTCGAGCAGGGTCATCACCGCCTCGCCGTTTTGGGAATCGAGGTTACCAGTGGGCTCATCGGCCAGCAGGATCAGCGGCCGCCCCGCCAGCGCCCGGGCCACGGCCACGCGCTGCTGCTGGCCGCCGGAAAGCTGGGAGGGGTAGTGCTTGATGCGGTGCGCCATTCCCACTTTTTCCAGCGCCTCCAGCACTCGCGACTTGCGCTCGGCGCCGGGCATACCACGATAGGTCAGAGGCAGCTCGACATTCTCAAACACGGTGAGATCGCCGATCAGGTTGAAGGCCTGAAAAATGAACCCGATCTCCCGGTTACGGATGCAGGCTCGCTCCCCCAGTTTCA
>JACQDG010000333.1 GCA_016201185.1 Acidobacteriota bacterium
GACCTGAAGGACGCCGGCATCCGCAACTACTCCATTTTCCGGCGCGACCTGGACGTGTTCCTCTATCTGGAAGCCGACGACTTCGAAACGGCCTGGCAGAAGGTCGAAGCGGGAGACGCCAACCGGCACTGGCAGGAGTACATGGCGCCGATCATCGAGCAGCATCCTTCCCGGCGCTCGGAAGAAAGATTTGCCATGCTGAAAGAAGTGTTCCACCTGGAGTAGCGCTCTCCGATGACGTTTCCCCGGAGCAGAAAGCTGCTGGCGGCCTCCACGCTGGCGGCGCTGGCCTGGCTGTCACGCGGGCTGTGGGGCCAGGGCGTCGTGTCCACGCAGCGGGCGCCGCGCCCCTCCCCGCAAGCCAAGACCAGCCTCCCTCTTCCCAAGGTGCATTTTGTGGACGTGGCGGCGGCCGCCGGGTTGAAGTTTCAGCATATGGCCGGGGACGGGCGAAAGCGATACATCCTGGAGGCGGTGGGCAGCGGCGTCGCTATCTTCGACTACGACAACGACGGCCGGCCGGACATCTTTCTGGTGAACGGCTCCAAGTTTGACTTCGCTCCAGGCGAGGCGCGCCCCACTGGCCGCCTGTTTCGCAATCTCGGGCGGGCCGATCCGAACGATCCTTCGAGTCTCCGCTTTGAAGATGTCACCGAGAAAGCCGGGGTGGGCCGATCAGGATGGGGCTTTGGGGCCTGCGTTGGTGATTATGACAACGACGGGCACGAGGACCTGTTCGTCACCTACTACGGCTCCAATGTGCTCTACCACAACAACGGGGACGGCACCTTCCGCGATGCGACCGCCGAGGCGGGCCTGCCCACCTCCGGCAATCGGTGGGGCACCGGCTGCTCCTTCTTTGACTACGACCGGGACGGCCGGCTCGATCTGGCCGCGGCCAACTACGTCCAGTTCGACCGCAGCCGCGTCCCCACGCCGGGCGAGAACCAGTTCTGCGTTTACAAGGGTCTTCCGGTGATGTGCGGGCCGCGCGGACTGCCCGGCGGCGTTAACATCCTCTACCACAACGAGGGCGGCGGGAAGTTCAAAGATGTGTCGGAAAAGAGCGGGTTCAACAAGCCTGCGGGGTATTATTCCTTCACGGTGCTCACGGGAGATTTCGACAACGACGGCTGGCCGGACGCTTACATCTCCACCGACTCGACCCCCAACATCCTGCTCCACAACAACCACGACGGCACGTTTACCGACATCGGCGTTATCTCCGGCCCGGCCTTCAACGAGGACGGCCAGGAGCAGGCGGGCATGGGCGTCTCGGCGGCCGACTACAACCACGACGGCTGGCTGGATATTGTCAAGACGAACTTCAGCGACGACACGCCTTCCCTTTACCTGAACAACAAGGACTCTTTTTTCATCGACGTGACTTACCGGGCGGGCCTGGGGGTGAACAACCGGTTCCTGGGCTGGGGGGTCGGCTTCATCGACGTGGATCACGACGGCTGGAAGGACATTTTCATGGTCAACGGCCACGTCTACCCGGGCATCGACAAGCTGCAGTCGGGCAGCCCTTACCGGCAGCAGAGAAACTTGTACTGGAACGTGCACAACGGCGCGTTCCTGGACATTTCCTCCCGCGCCGGCCCGGCCATGCTCGAGGCCCACTCCAGCCGGGGGGCGGCCTTCGGAGACCTGAACAACGACGGGGCCCTCGAAGTGGTGGTGAACAACATCGACGAGTCGCCAAGTCTGCTGGTGAACCAGGGAGAGAAGATGAACTGGCTGCTGGTGAAGGCGCGAGGGACCAGGTCCAACCGGGATGGGATCGGGGCCCGGGTGACGGTGAAGGCCGGCGAACTGCAAATGATCGACGAGATACGCAGCGGCGGGAGCTTCCTCTCGCACAACGACATGCGCCTGCACTACGGCTTGGGCAACGCCAGACAAGCCGACTGGATCCGCGTACGGTGGCCGAGCGGGCTGGAGGAAGTCTTTCCGGCGGCCCCGGCCAACCGCGAGGCGCTGGTCGAGGAAGGGAAGGGAAAGCCCGTGGCCGAGCGGCCGCGGCCGGTTGCCAAGTCCAAATAGTAGATATTTTCTCTTGTGACTCCATGCCGACTGGCTCCGAGCTTTTCGTCGCGACCTTGAAGCGCTTCGGCGTCACTCACATTTTCACTTTGGTTGGCGACCACCTCAATGACCTGCTGCGCGTCTGCGAGAGGGAGGGGTTGCGGCTGATCGACGTGCGGCACGAATCGGCCGCCGTGCACATGGCGGACGGCTGGACCCGGCTGACACGCCGGCCCGGAGTGGCGATGGTCACCGGCGGCCCCGGCCACACCAACTCCATCACCGGCATCGCCACGGCGTTTGCCGTGGGCAGTCCCGTCGTCGCCGTTAGTGGGATGCGCCATTCGAAGATGGGCGACCGCAATGCATTCCAGGACCTGGATCAGCTCAGCCTCGTGGCGAAGGTGACGAAATGGGCGGCCATTCCGCCCGAGGCCGCGCAGTTACCCTTTTATCTCCAGCGGGCCTTCAGCGAAGCAACAGGAGGGCGCTGCTGGCCGCCGCGGAGCGGCCGGTTGTCATCGCTGGAAGCGGCGTGTGGTGGTCGGACGCCTGCGCCGAATTACAGCAGTTCATCGAGAAGGCCTTCCTGCCGTTGTATACCGTCGGTCTGGCGCGTGGGGCCGTCTCCGACCTGCATCCTCTATGCTTCGGGTACGCCGATCCCGGCCAGAACCGCGCCGCGCAGACTGCTTTTGCTGAGGCCGACTTTTTCCTCGTTCTCGGCAAGCGGATTGATTTCCGGCTGGCAATGGGAGGGCCGCGCCTGCTCAACCCCCAGGCCAAGGTTGTGCAAGTGGACATCCAGCCGCAGGAACTGGGGATGAACCGCCGGCTGGAGCTGGGCATCTGCGCTGACGTGAAGGCTACTCTGGCTGCGGTGCTGGAAGCGCTCGGCCGTGCGAGCATTCCGCCGCGCGAAGAGTGGCGCCATCGTTTGCGAAACCTCGCCTCCACCTGGCAAGAAGAGCTGGGCCAGGCGGCCAACGACAACTCGAAACCGCTTCACCCCGCGCGAGTCTATGCCGAGATTACCCGTGTTCTCCCGGAAGACGCCATACTGTGCTGGGACGGCGGCGATTTCGTTCACTGGGGCCGGTCGATGCTGCCGGCACGGCGCCCCATGCACTGGCTGCGCCTGGGTCCGCTGGCCACCCTCGGTATGTCCCTGCCGATCGGGCTGGCCGCCAAAGTCGCGCGTCCTGACCAGCCCATAGTCGTCATCACCGGCGACGGCGCGCTGGGTTTCTATCTGACTGAGTGCGACACCTGGGGAATCGAGCGCCAGTTCCAGTTGGGCGCTTTTGGTGAAGAAAAGACCGTCGCCTGTGACCTCCGGCGCACCCGCTACGACCTTGTGATGAAGGCTTTCGGCGGGGAAGGGGAACACGTGGAGCGGGCCGAACAGGTGGCGCCGGCTCTCGAACGCGCGCTGGTCTCGAAGCGCCCCTACTGTATTAATTGAGAAAAACCGCGCTACGAGCCTGTCGATCTTTGGCATCGAATCTAAGCACGAATGCCCCGCACGGATAGGCTGGGGAGCAGGATTTAGAGAGTGTCGTTTGTAGTTGCGGCGGGCCAGTAAAAATAGGACAGCCAGTTTGAAACGACTGGTACTGCAGAAATGAGGGAACCTAGTAATAAGCCTTCCCTACCTAGCGTTAGCGCTGTCACGAGCATTGTAGCGATCAGGATGGCATAGATGACCGCGATGACTAGAGTGGCGGTTTTTACCTTCGACCGTTCATTATTCCAAGCTGCAAAGGACATCCAATTCAGAACGGTAGGAACACCAAGGAATACGATGGCCACCGGTGGTAGTGGTCGGCGAGGATAGGGCTGATAGGAGTTCGTTTGCATCACTCGCGGGGTCAGAGATATGACGAAGAGCGCTGCGACGACCAGCGTGTACAAGATGGCCACAAACAGGTTGGTAGTTTTCATTGGATGTTAATTGGCCGTTCGTGGCTGTTGACCCAGAAAATCATTGAGCACCCATAGTTCCGAGCGATACGGCTGCTCGGCGGCGAACGCGACGCGGTTGCCGTCAGGATGGATGCTCAGGCCGAAGAGGGTGCGGCCGTCCATCGCGATCCCGAGACTCTTCGGCGAGCCGCCTTCCCGGCTGATCCGCCACAGCTCGAATCGTTCGCGCTCGCCCGTGCGGATCCCCTTGCCGAAGATTATGGAGTTGCCATCGGGCATCCAGGCGAGTTGCGTGATAGTGTCCGGCGAGCGAAGCGTAAGCAACTCCCGCGCCGACCCGCCGCCAGCAGGCATGATCTGCAAAGCGGAAAGCCCACCTGGCTCACTACCTGAAACAAACGCCAGCCATCGCCCGTCAGGTGACACAGCGAGGCTGCCTAAAATTGAAGCCGGCAGCTCCGCGCCAACCAGCTCTTTCTCCTCCTCCGTGTCGAACCTGCGCGCCAGAATGCTTACTCGTCCACCGCTCGTCCGACGGTAAAAAATCGCCTTCCCGTCCGCCGACCACACCGCTGAACGGAGGGTGAACATGCGCGAGTCACCACGACCGTTCTGCTGCACAACAGGTGTGACCTTGCCAGTCTCAGGATCGATTCGGTACACACCGTGGAGACCTCGGGCGTCCGACCCCGAAGCAAGAAGCCAGCGACCGTCCGGAGACCAGCGCGGCTGGAAGGCTCCCACCCCGCTCAATGCAATCGGGACTTTGCGTTCCGCACCGCTTTTCCAGTCGCGGATCACGAGAGCCAACGAGTACGCCGTGTAACCAGTTCCCAGTGGGCCGAAGCGTCCGGCATAGACCAGCTTTGTGCCGTCTGGCGACCAGTAGGCCGAACTGTAACCAATTTGGCCGAGGAGCTTTGGAGAACTACTGCTTTCCCCGGATTGCGAGTCCCACTCAGCAACGAAAAGTTCCATCACCTCGCTCTCGACAATGTAGAACAAACTGCCTTGCCGTGTAATCCCGACTGGGAAAAATCTCGGCCCCAGTCTCCCCTTGACCAGCTTGGCCCCACCCGCAGGTTTGCCGTCGGAAGCTGGCTGGAGCCACACCCCGGCATTGCCAGCTCGATCGCTTTCGAAGACCAGCGACTTGCCGTCGGGCGCCCAGCCGATCAGCAGGTCATTACCGCGGTGCTGAACCATCCACGCGCTGTTCCGGCCCTCCGCGGACATGACAAATACGTCCCAATCGTGGGAGTCGCCTCCGGCCGGAAAATCGTAGGCAATGTACCGCCCGTCAGGCGAGAACTTCATTCTGAGGGGAGTCCGCAGGCCAACAAATTCTCGTACCAGCTCCGTTGAACCGTCCGCCGTTGAAAGCAGCACCGCCTGGTTGCGTCCATCCCTCCGAATCAAGGTGACCAGGACGCGTTTGCCAGAGAGGTTCATGGTTGTTCGGGAAACGCGGCGTTCGCGCCGTAGACTTCCTTCAAGATCTCCCCTTGTAGGCCACCTGCTTGCCGTCAGGCGAGATTGCGGAAAAGATCGCGAACGCATTTGAGGCCGTGTGTCTGGATTCGGGTGGCAGGTCGTATTCCCAGGCCCCCTGCTTCCGTGTGAGGTTGCGTTTTTCACCAGTGGAGAGATCGCGAAGAACTAGATCTCCGGTCTCCCACTCCACGTAGGTGAGAAAACGCCCGTCTGGCGATACTGACCCGTACCAATCATAGGCGAACTCACCAAGGCTGCGGGGCTGCAACACCCGTGCGGAATCGCTATACGCCGTCACGGCAAACGTCAGCCACAACAGCAGCGCAACTCGGAAGCCTCTCCACATACTGGCCTCTTCTGCTTGCTCGACCCGTCGCGCAGTGGCCGTCCACTGAGCCGCATCGTAATAGGAGTGCCGTCCTTGCGCTTCCATTCGACTTCGACACCCTCTATTCGCTTTAATTAATATTGCGATCCGCAGCGCCCGTTCGCCATTCGCGGAGTATACTCTGGAAAACAAGAAGTAGTCTTACTTAAAAAGAAAAGGCCTCCCGTTTCCGGAAAGCCCTTACCTCTGAAATAAGGCGCGGCGAGACTAGTCGCCGCAGCTACCCACCAATTCCTGGTCGGGACGGGTTTCCGGCTTGGGTTGCGAGGTCATGGCAGGCCCCAACTGAACCAGGTCCGGCGCTGCCGGCTCCTTCAGAACGTGCTGCCGGTAGAGCTTCGCCATGCGAGCGTTTTCCTGCTCCTGTCGCAGACGCTCAGCCCGGGCCCTGACCTTCTCTTCGCGAGCGTTCTTAGCGATGCCCAGCCGGTCGAGATCGTGCTGCTCTTCCTTGGTCACGATCTCGTCCTTCAGCACCAGCGAGTGCGCGGCGCTGTTCAGGTTCACGCTCTTGCCGCCGGCGAAGATCTCGTGCCGCCCGTTCTCCTCGTACCACTTGGTAAGGGTGGCCGTCATGTGCATCTTCTCGATGATCTTGCGCCAGCCGATGCCGGTATTGTACGCGCAGAAGGAAATCTCGCCCTCCTGCGTGGCGTACGGGATGATGCACTGCTCGGTCCGCCGGAAGTCGTAGTTAAACAAATCCTGGAACCACATCCCGGCGACGAATAGAAGGTTCCAGCGGTCCTTGCGCCGCTCGAAAATGTCCTTCATAGTTCGCGTGCCGGAGACGTTGCCGTAGTTGTAGCCGGTGGCGCCCAGGCTCTTGTCCAGCTTCTTCAGCAAGTCCAGCAGCCGGAAATAGGTCGGGGTCTGGAAGGGGTCGTAGTTTTTCAGCAGCGCCAGGGTCATGCCCATGATGGAAGTCCACTTACCGCGACCCCAGTCGTTGACCTTGGCCACGTCCTTAGCCAGTTGGTCGGCATTCAGGAAAGCCGTGACCGGCACGGCCTCTCTGGTGTACTTGTCGAGCATAACAGCCATCCCGATGCCGCAGTTCGGATGGCAGCCGCAGCTCACCTGGCCCCAACTGGTGTCCGGCCCGTGCACCAGGTCGGACCAATCCGAGAAGGTTCCCATAAACGAAAGCGGGAACCAGTCGCGGACCGGCTCGCCGATGCCGAGCTGGTTCTTCACGTCGTGCGCCAGGTGGGAAAGGGTGTAGCGCTGGGCCATGCGCCGTTCGTCGGTGATATCCTCATCGCGTCCAGTGAACGAAACGGGCTGGAAGGACAAAAAGGCGATCTTGCCCGGGTTATCGAGCGCAAACTGCACGATGCGCCCCAC
>JACQDG010000329.1 GCA_016201185.1 Acidobacteriota bacterium
AGATAAACAAGTTGCCATGACTGTCCACCGCTGGATACCGCGGCGCGTTCAGTTGCGCGTTAACTGCGGGGCCTCCGTCGCCGCTGAAGCCGGGTACTCCGTTCCCCGCAACCGTGCTGATGATGTTCTTGTTGAGGGTCACCCGCCGAACCCGGTTACCACCGGTTTCCCCAATGTATAAGTTCTTACCGTCCACGGCGATTCCTTGTGGTAGGGTTAAGAACGAGGAGGTCGCCGCAACGCCGTCGGGTTTGAGTTGACCGGCGTAGGTGTCGATCATATAGGGAGCTTGTGCTGTCGCGCAGAGCGGCCAAGCTATAAGTAAGAAAGCAAGCTTATACCTCATTATCCGCCTCCTGATGATTCTTGTTTGATAATTCAATTATTCGGTTATAGGGAGAACAATGCAATGAAATTCTGTCAGCAACGACTAGAAATATAGGTGGCTATATTTATCTTAGCGCCTATATTTATTCTGTAGGTCTAATTAGTCTTTGCTGCGGGGTGGGGTGCTCTTTGCGCCGGCCGATGCGAAGGCCAGCTCGAGCAGCGCCGCCTGCTCGATGGCGTGCGCTTTGGCCGAGCCGGTAGCCGGACTCGCGCTGGCCGAGCGCTTAACAGAACGAAGCGGGCGTGGCCCCGCCAGACGCCGCAGTCGCGGGCGAACGAAAAACAGTGCCCCCATGTTGGCCGGTTCTTCCTGTACCCAGACCACTTCCCGAGCAGCGGCGTGGCGCTCCAGCTCGGCGGCCAGCTCCTGTTCGGGAAAAGGATAAAGTTGTTCCACAAGGACGATGGCCGTGGAGGCAGCTCCTCGCCGCTCCCGTTCGGCGCGCAGCTCGTGGCCGATCTTCCCCGAGCAGACCAGCACGCGCTCGGCCGCCGTGATTCTCAAGTCCGGAATCACGGTCAGGAAGCGGCCTTGGGTGAATTCTTCGACCGGTGAACAGGCCCGGGGATCGCGCAGCAGGCTCTTCGGAGTGAAAACGACAAGCGGCTTGCGCCAGCGCCGCATGGCCTGCCGCCGCAGCAAGTGAAAATACTGCGCCGAGGTGGAAGGATAGACGATTTGCAGGTTATCCTCCCCGGCCAGTTGCAGGAAGCGCTCCAGCCGGGCGCTGGAATGTTCCGGTCCCTGGCCCTCGTAGCCGTGCGGGAGGAGCATGACCAGCCCGGATAGCAGCCCCCACTTGTCTTCGGTGGCGCTGACGAACTGGTCGATGATCACCTGCGCGCCGTTAGCGAAGTCGCCGAACTGCGCTTCCCAGATGACCAGGGCCTCCGGAAAATCGCGGCTGTAGCCAAACTCGAAGCCGAGCACCGCGGCTTCCGAGAGCGGCGAATCGTAGCATTCGAAGGCGCCCTGGCCGGGACGGAGATGCCCGAGCGGGCAGTATTCCTCTTCGGTTTCGACATCCAGCAGGACGGCGTGGCGCTGGTTAAAAGTTCCCCTGCGGCTATCTTCGCCGCTCAGCCGGACCCGCGTGCCTTCCCGCAGCAGGCCGCCGAAAGCCAGCGCCTCGGCCATGCCCCAATCAACGGGACGCTTTCCGCGAGCCATTTCCCGGCGCTGCTCTAGTCCCCATTTGATCTTGGGGTGAACATGGAAGCCCTCGGGGACCGTGGTGATACGGTCCGCAATCTCCAGCAGACGCGCGGGCGCGAGCGCCGTTTCTACCTCGTAGGCGGGATCGTATGGACCTCCCACGAAGGCCGACCAGTACTCCGGCAACTCTCGCAAAGGCGCTTTCCTGCGTCTCGCCTGCTCCTGTTCCTGTTCCAGTTCCCGGCGGATGCGCCCGGCGAGCTCCTCGGCGGCGGCTGGATCTTCACCGATAATGCCGGCAAAGGATTTCCACAGCGGCGGATGGTTCTTGATCTTTTCGTAGAGAAGCGGCTGGGTGGTAGTCGGATCCTCGACCTCGCTGTGGCCGTGGAGCCGGTAGCCGATCAGGTCCACGACAACGTCGCTCCAGAAGGCGTACCGATATTCTAGGGCCAGGCGGGCCGCGCGCACAACCGCCTCGGGGTCCTCGCCGTTGACGTGGAAGATCGGGATCGGCAGCCGCCTGGCCACGTCCGAAGAGTAGCGCGAGGAGTGCAGGTCGCGGGGCGTGGTGGTAAAGCCGATCAGGTTGTTGACGATGACGTGGATTGTTCCGCCGGCTGAATAGCCGCGCAGATCGGCCAGGTTGAGAGTCTCAGCCACAATGCCCTGGCCGGCGAACGCGGCGTCGCCGTGCAGCGTGATGGGGAGCACGCGGGCGCGGCCGGTTTCCCCCAGGCGATCCTGCCAGGCCCGCGCTCGTCCGAGGACGACCGGATCGACCGCTTCCAGGTGGCTGGGATTGGAAACGAGCGAGACGCGCATCCGCCGGCCGTTCCGGCCCGTAAATTCGCCGGTGGCGCCGATGTGGTATTTGACGTCACCTCCACCTAGTACACTGCGCGGGTCCACGTCCTCGAAGCGGGCAAAGATATCGGCGGGGCGCCTGCCGACGATGTGCGCCATGACGTTCAGCCGGCCGCGGTGGCTCATGCCGAGAACCACTTGATCTGCGCCCTGCCGGCTTGCGGCTTCGAGAATCTCATCGAGCAGCGGGATCAGCGCCGTGGCCCCCTCGAGCGAATAGCGCTTGGTGCCGAGGTAGCGGGTCTGGAGCACGCGCTCGAAGGTATCGGCGCGGATGAGCTGCTCGAGGATGCGAGGGCGGTCGGCCGGCGGCGCTTCGCTTTCCATCCGTTCCTGGATCCAGCGGCAGCGGTCCGGGTAGGGTATGTGCATGAACTCAACGCCGATGGAGCCGCAATAAATCGCTCGCCCGCGATCGGCCGCCTCGCCGGTCCGCTCCAGTTCGGGATGCGGCTGGGGACGCAGGCGTCCCAGCGGATCCAGTTGCGCCTGTAGGTAGCCCCAGCGGAGAAAGGCCTCCGGCACGTCGCTATGGCTCATGGTGTTGAGGTTACCGCGAAAGGTTGACTATGGCTCCATCGCCAGGACCTGGTGGGGGGTGAGAAAGAAGGGAGGCACGATGCCGGGAATGTTGGAGAGCGGCAGAACCTCCTCCGGCAGCTCGATCCCCAGCACGTCGCGCATGAACTCCCGCCTCCGCCGGCAGCGATCGAAACAAGCGGGGAACTGCTCCTCAAGCTTCTGACGCAAAGCTTCGTCGGCGATGGCCACGCCGTCTTCCACCCGGGTGGAAAAGTAAATCTTCGAAAAAGGAATGACGTCGGTCTGGATGACCATACCCGAGTGGACCGGCGCCTGCGAGCCTGGATAAATGGGCGAGCTGACCCACTCGTCGAGGTGAATGAGGTGTCCCGCGTTCAGGAAAATTCCGAATTTTTCAAACGGCAAGCGGTTGCGAATCAGCTCATCCAGCTCGCCGCCGCGGCGGCCGATTGCGAGCAGCCGGAACCATTCCGCCATGACCTCGAAGTAGACCCCGGCGAATTGTCCCACGTAATCACGCGCCTCGGCCTGCAGATCCGCGGGGCCGCCGGC